>DASYEA010000917.1:0-4294 GCA_036499265.1 Schlesneria sp.
AGCTGAAGGGTGGCGGCAGCAGCAAGAATTTACGAGGGCGAAAGCCGGAAAATCTGGACGCCACAGCCCCGATGATTCTGGCGCACGATCGTGATGATTCAGATGATCTGAGCAAAACGTCCCCGATGATGCTGCAGCACGACGATGCCGACGATTTGCACGACACCATGGAAGTCCCCTTGCTCGGCGATGACGACGATAAGTCCGAAACCAGTGTCATCATGTTTGAAGACGACGAGGACGCAGATCAGTCGTCAAAAACCGTCGTGAAAAAGGGCCGCAAAGCCGTCGACGAATCGATGTTCGATCTCGAAGATGGTGAAGAGGCCGACGAGTTTGGCGACGACGAACTCGAAGTCAGCGACGAAGTTCTGGGCGAAGACGATGAACTCGAGGACCTCGATGCGTTTGAAACGGACGACGACGAGTTCGACGAAGGCTTCGAATCGGGCGCCAGCCGGATTGGGTTTGGTTCTCCCGCCGGCAAGATTGCTGCGCCTCAAGAAGTGGAGTGGGGAACGGGGTTCTTTCTGACTCTGCTGGTCTCCTGCACGGTACTCTTGATGGGTGCCTTGATGTCAGTCGATCTCTTGCGAACCACATGGGCAGCCGACAGCCCCGTCTATAATGGTGAGCTGATCGGCGCGGTGGGTGGAATGTTCAGCAAATAGTCGCAATGCATTATTGTAAATGTGTTTGCGTCAATGTGATTCGACATTCAGGACGGTTCGCCTGGTGAGTTAATCCCATTCTGCCGGACCTCTGGCAAATCTTCGGCAGCATTCGCCGAATTCAGTTTTCAGATGCCACCAAATGACCGGTTTAGGGCCGGTATCGGTGGGATTTCCTCATGCCTCCTCTTGGCGTCTCTTTTTTCGGGAACTATAACCCGCCTCGCGATGGCTTTGGCCAGACGCTGATTGTCGCGGGAACGATGATCCGTCGAGCTGTCATCGATCGAAGTCCTGTCTGAAATCTCTCCCTAGCATCAATTGAACGATGGTTGTGGCGTCACCGATTGCGTGATGTTCCAGCTCAATGTTTGCAACGTCGTTTGCATCCATTGGGTTGGCGCGTCGCAGGGCAATCGCGCTGTCGACCGAGGAGTTCGCGATGTCACGTTGCGTTCGTATGTTCGTGTTACTGCCACTGGCTGCCGCACTGCTGGCGGCAGGTGGGTGTAACCAAGTCCCAAGAAACTCGCTCCGCCAGAGCCAGTTGCGTGCCCATCAGTTGTACGAGCAAAATCGACAACTGGCGATGGAACGTAACGGAATTGGCATGACTCAGTCGCAGTTGGCGGCCGAGAAAGCGCGGCTTGAGCAGCAATATCTGGCGGCCAAGCAAGGCCTGGACGCCGCCAACGCTCGCTTGGAAAACCTGCAGGCCTCCAACGGTCAACTCGAAGACCAGATGCGGAACATCCTGACGAGCAATCGACCTAGCAGCAGCCCGCTGTCGGACGATGCGACGTTGCGATTGAAGAAGCTCAAGGATAAGTATCCTGACTTCGAATTTGATCCACAGACGGGGGTCAGCAAGTTCTCGACGGACCTGCTGTTCAACTCGGGAAGCGACGAAGTACGCCCCGAAGCCTCCAAGGTGATTGCCGAATTCGCCAGCATCATGAACCAGTCGGATGCTCGACACCTGAAGGTGCTTGTGTCAGGCCACACGGATGATCGGCCAGTCTCCAAGAAGAATACTCAGGACAAGCATCAGGACAACATGGGCCTGTCCGCTCACCGAGCCCTGTCTGTTCTGCGAACGTTGCGTAAGTCCGGAATCGCGGAAACTCGGATGGGAGTGTCTGGCTACGGGATGCATCAGCCTGTTGAGCAGAACAAAACCGAAGCCTCTCGTGCTCGTAATCGCCGCGTCGAGATCTTCGTTCTGGCTCCCGACGCTTCGGTCGCCGGCTGGGACCCCGACCCATCAGTCGAAATGCGATAGTCGCAGTTGCAGCTTAAAAATCACGATCAGCCCGACACCCTTGTGTCGGGCTGATTTCATTTGAAATGGTGCGGCCTTCGTATTTGGGAGGGCGAGGCTCTTGCCGAGCCGCCCATGTCAATGGACTCACAATCAGAATCGCGGCTCGACATGAGCTTCGCCCTTCCAGTCAGTGTCAGTCCTGGTGCTTCGACAGTAGTCGTATCAGTGTCTCCAAGTCTGCCTGCACCAACCTGAACGCCGTGAGCGCGATTCCAAACCCCAGGACACCGCCCGCGGCGAGAGCGACGAGTTCAAAACGGCGTTCTAGTCCCGCCAATACCAGAATCACGACGGCGATCATCGGGACGGACGCCGCCAGTCCCAGGTACAGCCAGCATTGCTTGGCTAGTCGCCTGAGAAAGAGGACATCATTGGAAGTCACCGAATCCCAACGAATGAGGCGAGGATAGAAGCAGCGAATCGCGACAAACGTCACTCCAAAAAATGGATACGCAGCCGCAATCAATCCACACAAGGCCAGAGACACCACGAAATGAGCATAGATCTGTGGCGGAACCTTCCCCAGCATCAGATGCAACGAAATGGGATAAGCGGGGGCCGCGATCAACCACAGCGTCAATCCCACGATCGCCGCGAGATTGCCAAGCTCCAGGCACCGTTGGCGTCGATCGCCGAGTTCTTTCGCCGATAAGGCGTGTCGCTTGTCGATCTTCACCGCATGACCGACGGACCCTGCCAGCCAGGACGCACAACCCATTCCTGAGGGAAAGGCGATCATGTTGATGATCGCCTGAATCCGCATGAAGGTCGGTTCTGCGTCCGGCATCAGATCGTAGATCTCGCGATGGTTGTAGTTAAAGTTGAACACCGCGGCGACGATGTTAGGTGCGACGGTAATCAAAGCGACAGTCGTCAGCGGGAACCAGCGAGCGAATCGCTGCCAACGCTTGGCGTTCCCCACGATCAAACGTCGTCCGGCCGGGTCCAGGCACAACTCCAATTCGCGTGCCAAGTCGAGTCCGTGTGCAAACCGAGTCTCGGTTCGCGAATTCAGGCATTGCTCCAGCACCTGTTCCAGTCCACCTGTTTCGAAGTTGTCAGGCAGCTTGAGTTGATTGGGGGCGAGGCCGTTTCGACGAAGCTGCGTCATCGTAGCCAACTTCGATTCCCACGGTCGACAATTCGCCCGGTCGTCGAAGGGAAGCTTGCCCGTCAGCATTTCCGCCAGCAGAATCCCCAGCGAATATTGATCGCTACGCCCATCCAGCTCACTCGCTTGCCGCGAGTGCCCAGGGTTGCACGCTTCCAGTTGCTCCGGTGACATGTACGCCAAGCTGCCGCCAAAATAAGCCGCTGGAGACGAGCCGTCGATTTTGTCGCTGAAGCTGATGTTGAAATCGGCAAGCTTGGGGACCCCTTCGGTCGTCAACAGCACATTCGCTGGCTTCAGATCACGATGCAGCACGCCCTGGCGATGAGCTGCGTCGAGTGCTTGTCCCAACTGGCTACCGACCCAGGCAACCACTTGCGGCCACGTCATTGCGGCAGCTTTGCGGCGCACGGACGAATCCGACGGAATCGATTCTCCTCGCTCATTCAATGCTGCGTCGACGGCCTTTAGATAAGCTCGACCATTCCATTCGTCAAACGGCAGCTTCCGCATAAATTTGATGACGCCAGCCAATGTTCCGCCGGCCGCATATTGCATATACAGCAGTCGCAGGCCACGTTCGGGCAGCGTCCGCTGGTCGTAGACTCGAATGATGTTGTTGTGATCGAGTTGAGCCAGTGTTTGCGGTTCATGCCCATGATCTGCCGAAATCTTCACCGCCACCAACCGCTGCATCGACCGTTGCCGAGCAAGAAACACCGTCGCAAACGCCCCCTGCCCCAGTTGCAGCAGCAGATCAAAGTCATCGATCTGCTCACCAGGTACGATGGTCAGCTTCTGGGGTGAGTCTGCCGTTCCCACGACGGTGGATCTCATCGCCGGATCCATGCCGAACAAGCGCTCCAACTCGGCCACGAGATGAGGAAACCGCTTGAAGTACTCGGCCTGCGAAACGTCGTCATCGGCCTGCCGTCGGATGTGATACTCTTCGAAAATCAGCGGCCCTGTGATGCACTCGTCAAGATTGGCGATCTCCGATCGGTAGTCTTCGATCACCCGCTTCAGGCCGCGCTGCCAGCGTTGTTCAAGATCGAGTTTGATCAACTCGACAGTTAACGGACGTCGCATCTCGGCAGAACAGGATTCCAGATACTCCGGCAAGTTGGGGACCGGACCTTCGTCCCAAGCCGCCAAATAGGCCTCTAACGCAGGCTCAATCTGCGACCA
>DASYEA010000918.1:0-3202 GCA_036499265.1 Schlesneria sp.
CAAGCAGTAGGTCGGCAGTCTCAGCGTCGGTTTTTCAACAGTCGTTGTGCAGCACCGGTTCTGGATGATTTTCGCTCGTGAGAAGTCTCCCCGTGAATTCAACCAATCTCTTGGCGAGACTAGCTACAAGGTTGATAGGACTCGGATGCCAGGTTGATCGGGGTTGGGTAGAATTGGAGGCGGAATTTGCGAAGCACCCTCACAGAGCATCCGAATGCCGATCGATCCTTTACCGATGTTGCGGCCTCGTCGCCGAGTGACGGGGATTTCTGCTGTCCTGCTGCCGTTTGCTGACAGCGGCGATGTTGATTGGGTAGCGTTTGATGCTCACGTTGCCAAGACCGCTGGTGCGGGGCTGACGCCGGCCGTGAATATGGATACCGGCTATGTGAATCTGATCGACCACGCGACTCAGGATGAGGTGTTGCGACGGACGCGAGGTATCGTCGGGAACGGCTCGTTCGTCGCTGGGGCTTTTGTCGGTGATCGTCCAGGCGATGGGTTTGATTTTGATGGCTATGCCCGGCGAATGCAGTCGATTCAAGCCGCAGGTGGAACGCCGGTGATCTTTCAGTCATATGGGCTCACGCGGCAGTCTGGTTCTGAGATCGTGCGCAGTTACGAACGTTTGGCCACGGTGTGCGACAAGTTCATTGGGTTTGAGCTGACGACAGATCTGGCTCCGTTCGGTGCGATCTATGATCTGGAGACCTATGTCGGAATCATGGCGATCCGGCAATGCATCGGCGCAAAGCACTCGTCGTTTCATCGCGAGCCCGAGTGGGAACGGTTGAGACTGCGAGATGCAGAGAGGCCCGACTTCGCAGTCTATACAGGCAATGACTTTGCAATAGACATGATTATGTATGGGAGTGACTATTTGCTAGGACTTAGCAGCTTTGCTCCCGATCTGTTTGCGGTTCGCGACACCTATTGGGAATCGGGCGATCCTCGCTTTTACGAGCTGAACGATCAGTTGCAGTACCTTGGTTATTTCGCCTTTCGGACACCATCGCCTGCGTATAAGCACTCGTGCGCTCAGTTTTTGAAGCTGCGCGGGTGGATCGGTTGCGACCGGACTCACGAAGAAGGGCAGCGTCGTCCCGATAGCGATGTGGATGTTCTGCGTGAGTTGGGGCAGAGGATGAAAGTTGTCGATTAATAACAATTCGAGAATCAGATATACAAGCTATTAAGGAGATTTCGGTGACAGCGCCGTTGGAAGTTGATTGTCAAGTAGTGAAGCGCAAGATCGATGCTGGTGAGTCATTCTTGTTCCTGGACTGCCGGGAGAAGGATGAATATGCGACCGCGAACATCGCAGGGACTGTGCTCATCCCGATGAGCGAACTGGTCGACCGGGTGAATGAGTTGGATGCGCATAAGGATCAGGAGATCGTCGTGCATTGCCATCACGGTGGTCGTAGCATGCGAGTGACGAACTGGCTGCGACAACAGGGATTCGCCAAGGCAACCAACATGGCTGGTGGGATTGACCAGTGGTCGCAATCCATTGATCCGGCTGTTCCGCGATATTAGATGCAGGAAGAGCGGGCTGTGTCGTTAATCGCGCAGCCCCAATTTCTTGGGGAGGTATCGGCCACGAAGAGAAAAACCTCACTCTTTCGAGCGAGGTTTAGCGATAGCCAAGATGGCCGTGTCAAATCTAATTCGGTCGGAGCGGAAACCGTTATTTTTCGATTGGCGGACCCATGGGGTCTTTTCGTTCGGTGATGACCGGACAATTTGGCGACATTTCGGCGTTCAGAGTCGTGTAATCGGCCCATTCGGCAGGCAGGTTATCTTCGTGGAAGATGGCTGCTGGCGGGCATTCTGGGACGCAGGCCTCACAATCGATGCATTCGTCCGGGTGAATAAAGAGCATTGCTTCACCCTCGTAGAAGCATTCGACTGGACAGACCGTCACGCAGTCGGTGTATTTACAGTTAAAGCAGGGCTCGGCGACTACGTGCGTCATTTGAAGCTCACTTTCCTCAAAAAATGTAAGAATCAGGTGTTACGCGGATTCAAAGTGGCAGCCACCAACTGACACATGAAGCTAAATGTCCAGAATCCAGACGATCTTCACGTTCATTCCACAAATCGGCGAAATCTTAGGGCTAGCTTGAGGGTGCGTCAAGAATCCGGGCCCGGGATTCTCGTTGACGGGAATCCCACTTGGCGGCGAAGATATACTCATGGTGGGTTATTGTCTGCCGGTGTTGTCAGCTTGCTGAATCTGCATTTCAGGAATAGAGTTGCGAGAATGTTGGAAGACAGACTCGTGAGCAACTCAGTTATTTCGCTCATGGACGACTCATGTTCCGCATCAGTCAGGTGTTGCCGTGGCGCTTACGGAAATTGATCGCAATCTGTTGAGTCGATGTCTGGAGCGGGAACCCGGCGCCTGGAAGGAATTCGTCGATCGATTTTCCGGGCTGTTTGTGCACGTCATTCAGCATACCGCACACTCTCGCAGTATTACCCTGTCGCTCCCGGATGTCGATGACCTCCTGGCGGATGCGTTTCTGGCCTTGCTAGCGAATAATTCCGAAGTGTTGCGACGTTTTCGAGGTGATTCGTCGTTGGCGACGTATCTGACGGTCATTTGCCGTCGAATCGTCGTTCACGAAATGATTCGACGCCGAATGGCCGAAGAGATGGGGCACGTGAAGTCGCATGGCAGCGCGCTTGAGCGAGCTCATGTCGGTGACGCGGATGCTTCGACGCGGATTGAAAATCGTGAACTTGTTCAGCGAATGCTGGACGGATTGCCCGAAGGAGAGGCCGCCATCGTGCGGATGTTTCATCTCGAGGGGAAATCTTACCACGAGGTCTCTGTCGCGCTGAGTCTTCCTGAGAACTCAATCGGCCCAATTCTCAGCCGCGCGAGGGAGAAACTGCGGAAGAGTTCGCTGGCGATCGTCAGCGAGTAGTCGTTCCGTCGACGCATGCACTTGATGCGATGAACGCGGAAGTTCGGGCCAAGTGATGCAATCATCGCGGACGATTTCGACGTTTTGGGTCAAAAAAAGTAATCAAGTCGTTTGCGGTTCGGCACGCTCGTCTGTAAGTTGTCGCACCAACACAACGCCTTCAAGGCGACATGGTTGAGGCGGCTCGATCATGGGTGGTTCGGCGATCACTTAATGGCTTAAGTGAGTGTGGTTGGTCTTCAAGATGATATGGGCTCTCTGCGGTT
>DASYEA010000919.1:0-2289 GCA_036499265.1 Schlesneria sp.
GTCCATCGTTGGCAGTGATCGAGAATCACGCTGTCGGCCGTGGCGATGGTCTCGGTCGATTGAGCAAGGATCGTGTCCGGGCTTTGCACAAGTTCCACCTGCCAGTCCCAACCGGCCTGTGCTGCAATCTCGCGTATGATCGTTTTCAGTCGACCGCTATTCGAGACCGGGCTATCGAGATACCACAGGCATGAACCAGGGCGATGGCTTAGATAATCGCCGATCAATCGCAGGGCCGGGACAGTTTCCGCGACCTTGCGATACGTCCCATGCATGCTGGCCATGTCGCGGTAGCAGTCGTCTCGGGCTTGAAGAATGAAGCCACCTCCGAGGGCTGCTTCGACTGACGTCAGAACATTGTATCCATCCAGCAGCAGTCTGCCGTCATCTGATTCAGTTGCCGATAAGCGGTGCGATTCACGGCGTTGTTTCGCCTCGTCCGAACAGGCCGAGCGCATCACGGCCAGTCGCTGTCGTTGTTCCAGTTGATAGCGGTCGCCAACGATTTTTAATGCGGAGACCATGGCATAGCCGCGGCTCAGCAACCAACTCAGATCAGCCGTTGCCGCACGTAAACTGGGCCACTGGTCAGGGGCGAACAACCCCTCGTCTTCAGGATGCGGCCCGCGATGAGTGCGTTTGTCCGTCAAGGGCGATGGCCTTTGAATTGGATTCGATGCGAGTGAGCCCTACGTCAAGCAGCCCACTCGCGACTATTCCGTCTTCTCGATTTTTGGGGTAACGGCCACCGGCTTGGCCGTGAAGTCCTGATACCCTTTGTACAGCAGTGCCATGGTCATGCCACCATAGGCAATCGCGCAGAGCCAAAGCCCAGCTTGCCGCCAGATCGCCGGGCGCACCTCTTTGGGAAGGAATCGCGTGTTAACTCGCCAGATCTGAATCGCCGCAATCGCCATGATTGGATTGGCGACAATCCCCAGGATCTTGAAGAGTTGCAGCACATTTCCCAGATGAACCGCGATCACCGCCCAGATCGTCAGGCCACCCAGCAGCGTTGCGTACAAGACGCCGATCGGGCGACGACGAACGCTGGGAAACGCTGACCAGCAGATATCGCTGACCGTGCGAATCAGCACATCGGTATTCCCCAGATGAGTCGAGAACAGAATCCAGAAGCCATTGACGAGCGTCAGCAGCCAGAATCCCTGCCAAAGCTTATCGGCCATGAACTTCGCCTGATACGCCCCCGCAGTCGCTTCGTTGACGACATCGGCTGATGGAATGATCGACGCGGCCAGATTGACATTCAAATACATTCCCAGGAAACAGCCCGCCCCCCACAAAGCCGTTTGATCGAGAACGGCATACCGCCACCAGGTCCTCCAACGGCGCAAGTTGTCCGAAGTCGTTGGGAACGTCACGCCAACGTGTTTCAGTCCGGTCTGCTCCCCTGCCAGCACGTTGCCGATCGCACCGACTTTGGCTCCCATGCCGAAGCCTTTGTCTCGAAACCAATTCGAAATCGCCAGGTTTCCCAAGCCGCCCGACCCCGCCGTCGCAGCAAACGTGGCCAGCAAAATCAGATCCACATTTTCGGGCATCTTTTGTACGACGAGAAACCCTTTCGCTGTCTGGACCCACTGATCGAATGGAACGAACAGGATGTTGACGGTGAACAGAAAAGTGAAGATGAAAGCGATCATGGCCCACGACAGTCGCTCGAGCACCTTTTCGATGTGCTTGCCCGATAGTAGCAGCACGACCGCGAATAGGATCACGCCGACACCAATCGCGTTCACGGTCCCTTCGTCAGCGGCACCGGAGAGTCGTCCCGCGAATGCCGCGAACAGGACCGTCGCGCAGCCTTTTGCCAAGGCGGGAGTCGCCAGTTGAGCCACACCAATCAGGATGTAGAACCACGACCAGACTCTCGATCCCGGGCGAAGCCGCATGATCCCGGTGATGATTGGTTCGCCGGTATACATCGTGTACCGGGCCGCTTCGAGATTGAAGATCGTCTGCAGTACGATTCCCAGCGTCGCGATCCACAAGATGCCGCGACCATATTTGATGGTCGTCAGCGGCCCGACGATCCATTCGCCGCCGCCGATCGCCGCGGCCAGCAGAATGGCACCGGGGCCGATCGTTCGAAACAAGTTCGTCGTGCTGAACGGCAACGGCTCTGGCAGATCGGACTGCTCCCAGGCGGGAAGACAACCATGATCGACGACCGGTTCGGACGAAGTTGTGGTGCTCAAGAGGTGACCTCAGCGGGACGACGACGATGTGACTGCAAATAGAGAATTGCAAAATGCAAGATGGAACGAG
>DASYEA010000920.1:0-2654 GCA_036499265.1 Schlesneria sp.
CGTGTCGGCCTGGACGATTAAGACCATGTCGTGGCATTGGCAGCATCGGTAGACCAAGCCCCGACAGTCATCGCAGAGGACCACGCCACTTGCTGAGGGCTTAGCTCGCTTCTCACACCTTTCGCAAAGAAGCTCCACCTCATATTCCTCCGCTGGGCTGCTCCGCCAGACGAACGCCCCGACGCAGCCGCCAAGAATTGCGGATGGAGCACCGTACAACGCTGCACCGAAGCCGTAAGCGCAGGCCGCAACGGCGACGCCAACAATGCCAGTACCCGGAGCCGAAGGACCTTCGAAAATCCCAACAACAAAGAGCACACATACAAACACGACGGCCGTGCAGAATGGCGCGCCGAGAATGAGGCGCAATGGAATTGAACGCTGATGCCGTGCCGATAGACGCGCCACATAGACGAGTCCCGTTACGAACGCAGTTGCAGAAACGACTGCAAGCGATACATATTCGTACATCGTGACGCCGCCAAACGACCAAGGTCACTTGCCCGTGAGTGACGACGGGCTTCAGATCAACACGCCAACACTATCATCCGCCAGCGACTGCGGATCAAGTTGACCGCCTCGTTCGGCCTTTGATGGACCGCCTGTTCACCAGCCGCCATCCAGTAGACTCGGTGATTAACCAATGATGGTATTTCATCCTGCCACGTTGGACCATTCGAGCGTTAATCCACGGATAGCCAGAATCGTCAATCTTTGAAACTCGCGATGGATACTTGCGCTTGATCATCCTTTTCATGAACGCGATTGAATCTAGGTGGACGAAATGGGCCGGGCGATTCCACTCATCAGGAATCGAAACAAACCGCACTAGGTCGCCTATTTTCAATCGTGTTGGATCTGGCATCACTGCACTGCAAGAAACCGCCGAACGACCAAGGTAACTTGCCCGCGATGTACGACGGGCTTCCAATCGACACGGCGGGGTGGCACTGGGGCATTGGTCGCACGGACGATGAACAGAAATACCTCGACTTCAAGGGACTAGCTTCGGGTGCCACTGGCGATGGCTTTGGATCGCCAGTGCGTGCGATTGTGAGTGGATTGAATCGGAAAGGTGAAAGTCCTTTTCGGGAGGTTAGAGTTTGATCCTGTAGCTGACCGAAACTGCGTCGTCGCGAGGCGGGGTGGGGAGCATCGGAAGGCGAAGGGTCGGTCCGGAACGCGAGTGAACTCGATTCGGCCTTCTGCAGCGGCGAGCCTGCGCACTAATGGCGAAGCCAATGTGCCATGTTGGTCACGTCGAACGTGATGGGCGAGAGGGAAACTCGGCCCGTGGTTAAACCGGAATCTAGAACGCAAACTCGTGAGATTTCGGGCTGTGGGGGGTGGTTGGAGTCAGAACGGTCAGAAGTTACGACCCATGAAGCATAGAGACCTGTCCGGGGGACTGATCTGGACAGGAGTCAGAGGTTTCATAGTCGCGATGAAACCGGGTAACTCCGGTGGAGCGAAGGGAACCAGGAAGATGGAAGGCGAAATGTCGGACAGTACGGAAGGCAAACCAGCGCTAGTGCCTGAGGCTCAACAAGCTGGAATCGCAGAACGCCTGTTGGCGTGTGCGAAACCGTGCGTCTGGACAGTGCGCATGTTGACGACTCTCCTCACGGGAGTGGAAGGAGGTCCCTGGTTTCGGCTGTATGACAAGGTCTTTTCCGAACGCAATCTGCTGGCGGCTTGCCAGCAGGTCTCTCAGAAGAAGGGAGCCCCTGGCGTCGACCACGTGACGACAGCAGCCTTTGTCCAACAGATACCAGAATCTCTCTGGCAACTGTCGGAATCGCTGCAGAACGTGACGTATCGGCCCCAGGAAATTCGCCGCGTGCATATCCCCAAACCGGGAACGAACGAGACACGTCCGCTGGGTATCCCGACGGTTCGTGATCGGATTGTTCAGACGGCGGTTGTGAACGTGATCGAACCGATCTTCGAACGAGATTTTGCGGAACACAGTTATGGGTTTCGTGCAGGCCGGGGTTGCCGCGACGCGCTTCGTCGTGTGGATGAACTCCTGAAGGCTGGTTATTCCTACGTTGTGGATGCCGACCTGAAGGGGTACTTCGACTCGATCCCTCACGATCGCCTGATGACTCGCCTGAAAACCAAGATCGCGGACGGTTCTGTGCTGTCCCTGATCGAATCGTTTTTAACGGCGGGGATTCTGGAGGGAATGGTGACGTGGACTCCTGAATCCGGTGCCCCCCAGGGAGCCGTACTGAGTCCGCTGCTCAGCAACATCTATCTGGACCCTCTGGACCATCTGCTGGCTCAGTCGGGTTACGAGATGGTGCGGTACGCCGACGATTTCGTGATTCTCTGTCGCACCGCCGAGGCCGCCTCACAAGCGTTGGAGTTGGTCCAGCAGTGGACGACCGACCATGGTCTGACACTGCATCCGACCAAAACACGAATCGTCGATTCCCGGTCAGAGAGTTTTGGATTTCTGGGCTACGAATTTCGCTGGGTCAAACACTGGCCTCGCAAGAAGAGTGTCCAGAAACTCAAAGAGTCGATTCGTCAGAAAACGCGACGGGCCAACGGTGACTCGCTGCCGTGCGTGGTGGCGAATGTGAATTCGACCCTGCGGGGATGGTTCAATTACTTCCAACACGGCAGCTACAGCAAGGACTTTAAGA
>DASYEA010000921.1:0-3974 GCA_036499265.1 Schlesneria sp.
CAGCCGCTCGTTCGGCAGCCTGTGTTTTCATCGTCTGTGAGAGTTGTTGCATGAGGATCTCTCGATCGACCACAGACCGTTCGGCCGAAGCCTCTGGATACGAAACCCGTACCTTCACGAAATGGTCTCGAAAGCCTCGAATGAACGTCTCGGAGATTCGCTCACCCGTAAACGTCACCCCTTTTCGAGCCGCCTGATGGTACTGATAGCGCGAGAATAAGAAGGTTACATCGCCCGGTTCTGACTTCTCGGGATAGACTCCGCGGCCCAATTCTTTCACAGCCAGATAAGTCCCCTGTTGTTCATAGAACCGAATCGTGGAATCGGATCCTGCCAACTCCTTAGCAACCGCAGGATCAGTGTCCCCGTCAGGAATGCTCAACCGCCCCTTGTCGTAGACGTAGATATCGACCTTCATGTTGTCCGTGGTGTTGTAGCGAATGTTATAGCCCATTCCGGGTTCTTCGAATTCATCGTACCCGGCAAAACTCAGGTGACCCAACGTCGATGGAAATGTCAGCTGCAACTTTTCATCGGTGAACGATTCTTTGACCGCGTCGACAGGAGCCGCGATCTCGGGCTGACTTGGATTTGCTGGTTCCGATTCGTCGGCAGGAGCCGTCGCGATCGTTGGAGGTGAACTGGTGGGATTTCCGCATCCCAAAGTTGCGACGGCCATGAAGAGTGTCACTAAAATGTTGATGTGCGTCATGAGGTTGCCTGGGATTCGCTACGGATGCCGAGCGATGGCTGATTTCTGTGCCGCGGGGTGTAGCACGCTTCGCCAGCGATGTCGACTCATCTTATTACTTTACAAGCCCTTACATCACATACGTTTTTTTGGAAATCACTTCGCCGAGAGACTCTGTATTTTGTGCAATCGTCCCAAACAACGCCGACGAAAACGGATCGATCTTGTTCGAGTTGTCTTGTTCTGCAAGAATCCCGACACGTTGAGACACCGCTCCAGCCAACCCGCCGATTGCGCCCCGAGATTCTCGCCAGTTGGATTGCCTTACCCTATGAGTCGCCTCGCCATCCGACGATGCTCGACACGGACTAGGGTCCGATCATTTGGTGAGCGAATCAGTGCTGGGATGATAGTGCTGGTACTTCTGGCGGGATGTCGCTCGGTCGCTCCTGTTCCTGTCGGATTACCGAAGCAGCACGCGATGGAGAACGAGCATCTGCTCGTTCGCAGCGACCTGAAGCTGCCGAAAGATCATCCGGTCCTGCGCGATCTGGATAGCCTGCGCGATGAGATTGCAGACGAATTGAATCTGCCAGTGCAGAAGCAGCCCGTCACGGTCTATTTGTTCTCCGACGAAGTCCGCTATGCACAGTACCTGCAAACTCGTTATCCACTATTGCCGCCACGCCGAGCCTATTTCGTCGGGACTTCCAAAGAACTGGCCGTCTACACGTTCTGGGGCGAACGGATTCAAGAGGATCTGCGGCACGAGTACACGCACGGTGTGCTGCATGCATCGCTGGCAGATGTTCCACTCTGGCTCGATGAAGGCCTGGCCGAGTACTTCGAAGTCACTTCGCAGCCGACGGGGATGAACCGCGACTACGCGATGCGATTGGCCTCGAATCTGGCTCAAGGCTGGAAGCCCGACCTGGATCGGCTGGAGTCGCTGGAAACAGTCGATGACATGCAGAAGGCGGACTACCAGGAAGCCTGGGCCTGGGTCCACTTCATGCTGCATCATAACGAAGAATCGCGCGGCGTGCTGATCAGCTACCTGCACGACCTGCGGACAAACGCGAAACCAGGCTCGCTGGCCACGCGGTTGCGAGCGGCGATCCCATCAGCCAATAGTCGCTTCATGGCCCACGCCGCATCGCTAACTAGCGGTATTCAACAGGCCAGCAGCTTTTCAAACTGAAGAGAGTTCCTGAACTCTTCTTCTCCCAATCTGCGTGCTTCTGCGAAATCTGCGGATCGGAATTGATGATCCGCAGATTCACAGATTTGAAGACGAAGGCTAATGCCAGCACGTCGCAGCGATCACCGAGCCGGACGGACCATGACCATCCAGTCGAGGCCAAATCGATCGGTCAGCATCCCGAACTTAGGCGACCAGAAGGTTTTGGCCAGCGGCATTTTCACGGTGCCACCTTCAACCAAAGCCGCGAAAGCGCGATCGGCTTCGGCTTCTGTATCGACACCATAGTTCAATGTGATTCCGCTGAACGTCGCACCGACATCACAACCGTCGGACCCATGAAGCGTCGAATCGCCAATGTGAAACGTCGCGTGCATCACTTTGCTCTCGTAGCCTGGCGGCAGCATCCCTGGCGGCGCTGGTTCTGGCGAGTCCTTAAAGTGCATGACCATCTCGGTCTTGGCACCAACCGCCTTGGCGTAAAAATCGAGAGCTTCCTGGCAACGACCGCCGAAGGACAAGTAAGGTTGGACAGTAGGGGCAGCCATGTCGATTCCTTTTTCGTGAACAGTTCGACGTTGAGATGCGATGGCGCATCCATTTTTCACTTCATAGTCGACTGACAAGGCGAGAATTCGACAAGAGACCGAATTAATTTTTCATGATTATTGCAACTGCATGCAGCTATTGAAGCTGTGGCTTAGGATCTCGTTCAAAGGACGAGAGTCGAAAGCTGCACCAAATGAAAAGAGCCTGACCTTTCTTTTCGAAAGGCCAGGCACTGTATGAAAGAGCGAGGTGCATTCGGTGCATGATGCCAGGATTTGTCACGCCACAATGTGCCGCAGCATCCGGGGGTCTTCTAGAACGGGAGACAGCTCCCCACGCCGTTCCATCTCACCAGCCGATCCGCGAATGCCGTTCAAGCCTTCGCGAATCGTTCTCAAGATCTTCAGCGCGGCGGGGACATCCAACTGCGGGCCCATACCGATGCAGGTCAGAACGAACAGGTACAACTTCTGCATGTTCTCGGGGATCTGGCCAAATCGCAGATCGATCCCTTCATACAGAGCCAACACGATCTGCTGGGATTTGAGCAGCAACGGCTGAGCTTTCATCACGTTGTTTTCATCGAGCAATACCTGAGCTTGCTCCAGGCGCGAGATGATGCCGTCAAACGCAGCCAGCAGCATTTCGATGCGTGTCCAAGGGGCGGCAGGCTGGGAATAGGCGTCGAGTCGTTTCATTGAAGGATGGTCTCCGAAGTCGATCACGAGGTGTATGAATCAGTGGATGATGTGACGCTAGCTTCCAGAGGCTGATACCGAAGGCATGCTGCTGGATGTCGTCGTGCCGAATGCCGACGTAATCAAGTTACTTTCCGACTGCAGGTTGGCGAGAACCGTTTCCATTTGCGAGAACTGACGCAGCAAAGTGGCCTGCTGCAAATTCATCGCGGTCGTCTGATTGTTCACATCGTTTTGGGCGTTCGTGATCTGGTCGGTGAACTGTTTGGCGATCTGCGAGATCTGACCATTCACCGGATCCAGCATGTCCGTCAACATCGAAGAGACGTTGGCTGCCACGCCGCGAGTGATCTTCATTGTCGAGTCCGTGCCACCAGCGGCGATTTGCGAGGGAGTCAGCGTCACTACCACACTCAGCCCATCAGTATTCGCATTCGCCGCGTTGCCGCTCAGAACCTGACCGACTCCCGTGGCGGCTTCCGTCACACCGTTCACGACGTACGAACCAGCAACATCGATGCCTGTGGAAGTTTCGGTCCCTGTAAATCCGAGAGCCGACAAAGAAGTCCCCGAATTAATGCTGACTGTCGATGCCGTTCCATAACGACCGGAGGAGACGACCAGCTTGCCATTGTCCAAGGTCACCGATGATGTACTTCCGTTCGGTAGCATCGCCGCATTGATTTCAGTCTGGACTTCATTGGCCAATTGCTGAGTTGTGTAGGTTCCCGAGGCCAACGTGATTGTGCTCGATGTCTTCCCATCCAGGGAAATCACCAAGGAATTGTTCGTCCCGTCAATCACAGTGCTGGCCGCAACCGCAGTGCCAGTCACG
>DASYEA010000922.1:0-2855 GCA_036499265.1 Schlesneria sp.
AACTCGTGGAAGCACTGCTCAGTTCCATTGAACCAACTTCGGCAGCACCGTTGGATGATCGCTGGCTGGCAGAAATCGATCGACGTTCGGACGAGATCGACTCGGGTACTGTCCAAACAATTCCTTGGTTGCAGGTTCGAGAGCGAGCCCGAGAGCGGGCCAAGCTGAATGGCTGAACTGGCGTCCGTTTCCTTCTGCCGGGCTTCAGCCGGCATCAGCGTCTGCCACCGGTTTCAACCGGTGGTTTGAAGGCCCCCGACAACATCCTTCTTCGAGCCGGGCTTCAGCCGGCTGAAGCCCGGCTGAAAGACAGAGTGAAGAAGAAGCCTCGCCACCACCGGCTCAAGCCGGTGGCAGACGCAGATGCCGGCTGAAGTCCGGCAGGAAGCATGACTTTGCGCCTCGTTGGCCACCTTGACCCTGCATCACAGGTAACTAACATCACCCAAGAGCATCGAACGGGTCACATTGGTCGAGTGGAAGCCGAATCATGGAAACCATCAGTTGGGACGATTTCACCAAGGTCGAACTGCGCGTCGGTCGGGTCATCAGCGCGGCGCCCTTCCCCGAGGCTCGGAAGCCCGCGTATCTATTGCAGGTCGATTTCGGACCCGAGATCGGCATCCGCAAGTCCAGTGCTCAACTGACGGCGCTGTATACTCCCGAGAACCTCGTCGGAAAACTGGTGGTCGGCGTCGTCAATTTCCCCAAGAAGCAAATCGGGCCACTGATGTCGGAATGCCTGATCACCGGTTTTCACAACGAAAACGATGAGGTGGCTTTGTGCGTTCCCGATCAAGAGGTCCCACTGGGATCTAAGCTGTTGTGAGATAGTCCTTCGCTTTCTGAAAGCATTGCATTCGTAATGGCCAGATCTGAACCTCGTCAATTGTCGACTCCACTGGAAGCTCAATCGCGCCGACCCGCTCGGCTGTGGTTGTGGTTCCTGGTGGGTTTCTTGGTTGTCTTTGTAGGGATGCTGCAGTACGTCAAGATCTACGACATGCTCCCTTCAGGGCGAGGCCTCGCTCGGATCAACCTTTGGCAGTACTACGCTCAGCGACTGCCTCATCTGTTTGCGGCGCAGCCGTTGAGGCCTGGTGGTACGTCTTCGTCAGGCGTGTTTCGCACGATCACCGACCACGTGATCTGTGCCGGTATGGGGGGACTGGTGGCCGGCATGATTGGTTGGAAAGTGAATCGGCGGAGACTGCAGCGGACATCGCGAGGCTAGTTTCATACAGTAAAACCAAGCGGCCCAATGTAGATCGGAGGCGAAACAAGTTGGGTACCACCTTCGTATCGCTGCAGCGTACTGCATCCGAAGATGAAGTCGGATTCTGGATGCGCGATGGAATCCTGGCACTGTGGCTTAGACTGTTGGCACTGCAAATTCCCGAATCGCCCAATGATCAGGCCTTGGGATACCGGATCAGGAAAGATTGGCTGCTTGCCTCTGGGGTCTATTTTGGCGGTTGCGTTCCTCATAGTCTCGACGATGCTGCGGAGACGGACGAAGGTCGCGCCATCGTTCGTGGAGCGATCACTTCGCTGATGCTGCGACTCGGGAAGGCCCCGCGCGGTTGAATGGCCCCACCTTGGAGTTGCTCGGAATGGAAGGAATATTTACCGAAGAGTTCGAGACTTGGCGCCTAATCGAAGTAGGCGACGCATTTTCTCGATCTACTTGATGGGAAACTGGAATGTACTGTGAAATCGACGGCCTTCATGCCGGGGTCGAAGTAGCCGACTGGAACGAAACACTTAGCATCAACTGCAAGTTACCCGCGTGCTAACGCAGCGCGGCTCACCGGGATGTGAGAGAGGTTGCATCTGCCTTCTCCTTTGGCGTCTCTGCACCTTTGCGCCTCTGCGTTGAAAACGTCTCCACTCGATTACGGCAGAAAGAAGACACGGCCACCCCGCGGACGGTGTGACCGTGGCACCCTGCGATGATTGTTGCATTCTCAATTCATCGCGTTTTCTGGGCACGGTTGCCGAGTGGCTCGTGCGTCTCCTATTGTATTGGCCGATCTTGATGGCTGATGAGTTGGACGGCTTGCTGCTGACGATGAACCTCTTGGAATTCTCTTGGAGTCGTATTTCGTGAACCGTGCGATCCCCTATTTGTTGATGTTGTCGCTTTCGATAGTGTTCGCTGCCCACTCGCGGGCCGACGACTTTCCGACTCCGAAGAACACCGAGAAGTCGACGACGTCGCCGATGGCGCCTGATGAAGTCGTCAAGACGGCAAAGCTGCAGCCTGGGTTTGTCTTGTCGGTGTTTGCGGCCGAGCCCGACGTGCAGAACCCGATCGCCATCACCACGGATGAACGAGGCCGGTTGTGGGTGGCTGAGAACTACAGTTGGGCTGGCGGCGGGGCCGGGGGATTTGATGGAGAGCAGCGAGACCGCATCGTTGTGCTGGAAGATGTGGATGGAGATGGCAAGCATGACAAGCGAACGGTGTTCTGGGATTCGGCGCGCAAGCTGACGAGTGTGGAAGTCGGATACGGCGGCGTGTGGGCGATCTGTTTGCCGAACCTGTTGTTCATTCCCGATGCGAATCGTGATGACGTTCCCGATAGCGCTCCGCAGATTGTGCTCGACGGCATGAACGAAGGAGTTGTCGGACATACTCCCGCAAACGGCTTGAAGTGGGGGCCCGATGGCTGGCTCTACGGTCGACACGGCATTCAGGCGACCAGTAGCATCGGCAAGCCGGGATCAGGCGAGTCGCAGCGGATCAAGATCAACACCGGTTGCTTCCGATATCACCCGACACGCGGTGCGATCGAAACCGTGATGCACGGGATGACCAATTCATGGGGTTACGACTTTGATCAGCATGGCGA
>DASYEA010000923.1:0-4673 GCA_036499265.1 Schlesneria sp.
ATCCGCATCGGGACGACAAATCTGATCAACATGCGAGTGTTGCCTCTTGTGCTGGAGGCGGTGCGCCAGAAGTTCCGTACCCAATTTCCGGACGTTCAGCTTCGGTTCGTCCAGACGATCATGGATTCGGACGAGTTGCTGTTTGGCAACCAACCGCTGATTGGCGTGGATGCAGTTGTCGCGTGTTGCCTGAAAGGGCGAGTCGGCAAGATCCCGGTTGCCGAACTCGCGGCGAGCATGCCGCTGCGATGTTGCCTGTTGCGATCACGGACCGATATCGCGGCTCCCCTGGCGGCCAGTGCACTGAATCACTGGGACGAACTGCGTGGGACGGACATGGTCGCTCTGGCATCGCGTCGGAAATACTTCGATGTGCCGTGGGCAGATGTCGAAGCGACAATCGACACGATGGAAGAGGTTCCGACTTTGCTGGAAGCCCACGCGCGAGTCGCTGCGAGTGACGCTTGGACGTTGTCGTATCGCGAACTGATGGACGATGTCGACGAACAACGCTTGGAGGCGCTTGATCTGCCGCCGGATAGTGAGCGTCAAGGTCCGCTGATCGTTGCAGTACTGCCTCAAGGAAAGCGCACGTCATCGCGGGGAGCGGAGAAATCAGATGGTATTGGACTCGAAAAGAACGCCGCGTTGTCGATGCTCAAAGATTGCCTGCAACTCGCTTTTCAAGAGCGATTGGCCATTCAAAGAGAAGCCGAAGAACTGACAAGTTGGCTGTCCCGATTTCCATTTAGCTATCACGTGAGTGACTATCCCCCGCAGGGATCGTCGGGTAGCGAACGGACATGGATTGCCGGGCGGGCACACCTGGAATGCACTTCCAATGGGAACCTCACGGGGTTTCTGGGGCTGGGCATTCCTGTTGCGGATCCGCTGCAAATGCGCGTGTTTGGGAAGCCTATTCGCTATCAGGACGGAACAGTCTGGCACCTGCAATGGCGTACCGTCGATCAAGTTGCTCAGAGCGGAACCACAAACCTGGTCGTGTCAAAGGCTGCATTGAAAGAAGGATCAGTATTAGTTGGAAGTTGGATGGGACGAAGCTCGTGGTTGCCCGATGAGATCCGTCCTTCGGGGGGACCATTCGTGCTGCACACACAGCCAGATCTGACCGCTCGCGAGTTGAAGCGGATCGTCGAATCGCACCGAGATCTGTGTATTCCAAACCTGCGAGAAGTCGCGACGGAAATCGTCCCGCTCTGTGCAGAGACCGTTACCGCGTCTCGCAAATCAGCGGCGAAGCGGAAGAGCAGTCCAGGCAAGCCTCGTTAGTTTCGATTCATGATCACGACGATCTGCTTTTCGTTCATGAGAAGCAGGCGAAAAACAAACTTGTTTTTCACGCTGACAGAATCGTCAATCACCGTAAGTGCGTGTTGCTCGCATTCACATCCTGATGGGTGTTAATGTTCCTTCATCGTTTGACTGCAGTCAACGAGATCGAGCGTGCGACGAGTCCTTCCCGATGCAGGCTTGAGTGAATGCCGTGACGTGGAACGCGGCCAACATGATGCGGGCTTCTAACAAATCACGTCGGATTGCGAAGGGCGCGGATGCCAGGGACTGCCGATTGGAACTCCCGTTCCAGACGTCAAATCACCGATGGCCCGCACTGATGGTCATGCCTTGTGATGAGCCACTTCGGCTCCCGTTCTTGATTCGATGATCGGTCGTTTTTTCTCCTCCGTTCGCTTGTACCGCAAGCAACAGTCACGAAAGGACTGCGCCCATGATCGCTGCTGCACTCGAGGATGATTCAGTCTTGCCGGTGTCACCGGTTTCATCGAGCGACGAAATCCTGCTGGGATATCAACGCGTCGCCCGTCGAGCCATCGGTTTCACGCCGCACATTCAGCCTCCCCCCAGACGAGTTGATCCGATTTACTATGATGATCCGCATCTGCTGACCTGTGCGCCGACCGGCAGTGGAAAGGGGCGATGTTGTGCAATGCCAACATTGCTGGAATATGCAGGCCAGGTTGTTGCAATCGACATCAAAGGGGAACTGTACCAGTGTACTCACCGTCGTCGACGCGAAATGGGTCAGCAGGTCATCAAGCTGGATCCGTTTCGAGTCGTCGACAAGTCCACCGACGGCTTCAATCCGCTCGAGATGTTTCAGCTTCCGACGGCCGACTTCGATACGGATTCGCAGATGGTGGCGTCGATGTTGTCGGAAGGGAATAAATTTGGTCGTGATCCGTTCTGGGATACGACCGCCAGCGGATTGCATAGCGCGATCATCAACTACCTGGTCACGATGCAACCCCCCGAGAAGCAGAATTTCAACGAGATGCGACGACTGCTTTGCGGCGACGACGTGGTCTATAACCTGGCCGTGATCATGGATACGGTTGGCAAGCAATTGCGCGAACTGGCTCGCCAGGAATTTGCATCGTTCCTGCAATTGGCAGAACGAGAAACTCGACCGAGCGTGCTGGCGACCGCTCAGTCTTATATCAAGACCTTCAACAGCGAACGCGTCTCCGAGATGCTGGAGAGATCTAGCTTTTCGTTGCAGGATTTCGCCAACGGCAAGCCGATGTCGATCTACATTATCATCCCGCCGGAACGGCTGGAGAGCCACAGGCCGCTGTTGCGGATCATCCTGGCGTCGCTGTTTACGGCGGTCTTCTCACGTCGAAGAATGCCTGATCCGAGAACATTGTTCCTGATCGACGAAGCGGGCAGTCTGGGATCTTTCCCCGTGATGACCGCGGCCATGACCTTGTGTCGTGGTTTCGGGGCCCGAATCTGGACGTTCTGGCAGGACCTACAGCAGATCCAACATTCCTATCCCACCAGTTGGAAAACGTTCATCAACAACTCAGGCGCGCTGCAGTTATTCGGGCTGAAGACGAGTCTGATGGCCAAGGAATGGGCCGAGATCCTGGGGTGTACTCCAGAAAAGCTTCTGGGGATGAAGCCCGATGAGCAATTCCTGTTGCTCCAAGATCAGGGCGAGTGCATCAGTCGTCGTTTGGATTACTTGACTGATCCTCGTTACGACGGCCATTACGACGACAACCAGTTCTATTCGTGATCTTCCGACTCAGCTTGTTTGAGCTAGGTCGCTCTGTCTTACGAGGCAGAGCGACCTTTTTTCTTTTAGCGCGTTACGAACGATTCGAAGTGGCGACAGGCGGAATGTATCGATTTGCCATTTCGGCGTAGTCCTCGCGGACCGGACTGAAGACATCGAGGACTCGGGCGGGGCCATCGACAGCGATCGCGCGGTGAGGGACGTTGGGCGGAATCAGGAACAGGGAACCCGCCTCGACAATGCGGGTTTCATCGCCGATCGTCAGTTGGACTCGCCCCGAGATCAGAATTCCGCCTTGCTCGTGCGGGTGATGATGCAGCGGGACTTCCGCGCCGTCGTCCATCTCCAGGTACGACAGCATTAGATTCTGACCAAACGGAGTCCGCATCCGGCATCCGGGCACGGGCGAAATGGGTTCATATTGACTGAGATCGATAAATCCCACGATGTTCCTTTCGAATTGTTGCACCTTCCGGTTTGCCAGCCGCCAGCTATCCAAGTTCCTGTTCTGCAGCAAATCTGTCTGAACTCACTCCGATTTTGGCTGGACACGGTCGGAATGGGAAGACGCAGCGAAGTTTCTCGACAATCCAGTACTACTAAACCGATGTTCCCGAACCCTTCCGCCTTCCGTGCGGTCCGTTTACAGTACGGGTTCGACGTTTTTCCTGAACAGTCCGATTGTGTGGTGGTCTGAACATGCTAGTCAGTTGGGATTGGTTGAAGCAGTACGTGGCAGTCGACGTTTCGGCCGAAGTGTTGGCCGATCGCCTGACGATGACAGGGTTGAACCTGGAAGAATGCCATGATGTGGACGGGGATACGTGCATTGACTTCGAGGTCACCAGCAACCGACCTGATTGCCTGGGGCACTTGGGAATTGCGCGTGAGGCTGCCGTTGTCTATGACAAACCGATGACGGTTCCTGCAGCAACTCCCAAGACAAACGCCACGCCGGTCGCTTCGGTCACATCAGTCGCCATCGAATGCCCGGACCTGTGTTCGCAATATCACGCTCGCGTGATTCGCGGAGTAAAGGTCGGACCGAGCCCCGCATGGATGCAGCGCCGCCTGCAGACGGTTGGCATCGCCAGCGTTAACAACATCGTCGACATCACCAATTATGTTTTGATGGAGTGCGGTCAGCCGCTGCACGCGTTTGACATGGATCGCCTACATGGCCAGCGAATCGTCGTTCGACGGGCGAAGTCGGGCGAGAAGCTGCAGGCGATTGATCATAAGGAATACGTGCTAACGACAGATATGTGTGTCATCGCCGACGCCGATCATCCGGTCGCCTTGGCCGGAGTGATGGGTGGTGCGGAAACCGAGATCACGACGACCACGAAGAACGTCCTCATTGAAGCCGCGTTGTTCGCTCCGCTCTCGATTCGAAATACGTCGCGCCGATTGAAGCTGCATAGTGACGCCTCGTACCGGTTCGAACGAGCTCTCGATCCGCTGGGGCCGGAGTGGGCAAGTCGCCGCTGCTGCGAATTGATTCTCGAACTGGCTGGGGGCGAACTGCTGGACGGAGTTGTCTCGGCGGGAGTGCAACCGACTGCAAACACGACACCGATCACGCTGCGGTTCGCGCAGATCGAACGAGTCC
>DASYEA010000924.1:0-2752 GCA_036499265.1 Schlesneria sp.
AAAACGACAAAAGATTTCCGCATTATCGCCTCGCATCCGTGAGAATGCCACGATCAAATAGTGAACATCCAATGATCTGGCTGTTGCGGTGGTTTTGGTTGGAGTCCATGCACGTGTTCTCGCGATTTCGCTATTTGCTGCTCATCGCTGCGACCATGGTCGCCACGGATGCCATTGCGGCCGATCCGACGGCGGCAAAGTTCTTTCGCGGAATCAATTTGCATGGGCCCGCAGTCACCATTGATGGCAATCAATGGGAGGCAGGAGATACGCAGAACTTGCGCTGCAACGGAAATGCATTCGACAATCAGGCACTGACGTTGAAACCAGCCACCGATCCCGAACGGGCGAAGATGATTCGCAGCAGCCGCTGGGGACGCGAGATTGATGTTGATCTGCTGAATATTCCTGCCGGCAACTACCAGGTCTGCCTCTACGTGTGGGAAGACAATGAGTCGACGACGTTTTCAGTGCTGGTGAATGACCGGAAGGTTTTGGATCGATTTGCCAGTGGACCGGGTGGATCATGGAAGCGTCTCGGCCCCTGGCGGGCTCGCCCGGTCGATGGCGTGGTCCGAGTTTCCGCACGCGGTGGCGATGCGAATCTTTCCGGAGTTGAAGTCTGGACTGGCTCGGGGAAACTCCCGAATCCACTGGAATCCGCGTTCAACTCGCAGCCCAGCGAGGAGGAACTGGCGTTCTTCGAAAACAAAATTCGCCCCGTTCTGATTAAGCACTGTTATGAATGTCACAGCCAAGAGTCCAAAGAGCTGGGCGGCAACCTGCTTGTCGATTCGCGTCCCGGTCTCGTCAAAGGAGGCGATACGGAGTCCCCGATTGTTCCCGGTGATCCCAATGCCAGCTTGTTCATTCGAGCCATCCGGCAAACCGACCCTGACTTGCAGATGCCGCCCGACGGAAAACTCGCGGCGCACGAAATTGCCGATCTCGAGCGCTGGGTGACGCTACGAGCACCAGATCCCCGAACAAGCGACACAGTGACCATACGAAAGCCCAAGTCATCGATTGATTGGGACAAGGCCCGCGATTTCTGGTCTCTCAAACCGCTCGTTCCGCCGCCAGTGCCGTTGGTGAAAGACAAGACATGGGCCGCCAATGACATCGATCGATTCGTGCTGGCAAAGATCGAAGCCGCAGGACTTCATCCCGCTCCCGATGCGGACAAACCGACTTTGCTGAGACGAGTCACCTACGATCTGATCGGCTTGCCACCAACGCCGGCCGAGATCGCTGACTTTGAAGCCGACACTTCTCTTCAGGCGTACAACAAGGTTGTCGAGAGGCTGTTGCAGTCAAAACAGTACGGCGAACGATGGGGACGACATTGGCTCGACGTGGTCCGCTATTCCGATAGCGCCGGCGACAACTCCGACTTTCCGATTCCGCAGATGTACCGCTATCGCAATTGGGTCATCGACGCCTTCAATCGCGATTTGCCTTACGACCAATTTGTGCGTGAACAGTTGGCAGGTGACCTCATGGGAGGGACGCCTGAAGAAGCGCAGCAGCGACTGATCGCAACGGGGTATATCGCCAATGCCCGGCGATTTGGCTCGCGTGTCGATGACTATCCCCAGCACCTGACGATCGAGGATACGATCGACAATCTCGGTCGAACGTTTCTCGGCACGACGATCAATTGTGCGCGATGTCACAATCACAAATTCGACCCGCTGACTGCCGACGACTACTACGGTCTGTACGGCATCTTCAGCAGCACGCGCTATCCCTGGCCGGGCATTGAGCTCGAACAAAAGCAACGAGATCTCATTCCGCTGATTCCGGAAGCGGATGCAAAGCGAATCAATCAGGAGCGCAAGCAGAAGCAAGGGGAACTCGACGCCCGCGTCAAACAGCTTGAGGCCGAACACAAATCGGCACCGGAAGATCGCAAGAATGACCTCAAGAAGCAGCTAGACGAAGCCCGCAAGACAGCTCAACAGCACGCCAATTCACCACTCCCTTTTGAGCTAGCCTATGCGGTCGCCGAGAGTTCCAAGATCGACGATGCGGCCATTCAGCAGAAGGGTGACCCCGCCAAACTGGGAGAGATTGTCCCTCGGCATTTTTTGACGGTGCTCAATGGAGCGAGACTGCCAGACGAGGATCGCTCAAGCGGACGACTGCAACTTGCCAACTGGATCGTCGACCCGAGCAATCCACTCACCGCACGAGTGATGGTGAATCGCATCTGGCTGTATCACTTTGGTAAGGGGTTGGTGCCGACGCCCAATGATTTTGGTCGCCAGGGGAAGGCGCCAGCGAATCCTGAACTCTTGGATTACCTCGCGACGCAGTTCATGGCGAATGGCTGGTCGGTCAAGTCCCTGCACCGACAGATCGTGCTGTCGAGAACCTATCGCCTGTCCGGAACCCGCGATGAACGTTCCGAGGAAGTTGACTCGACCAATCAATTACTGGCCGCGTTCCCCCGCAATCGACTGGATGCAGAATCGATTCGTGACACCCTGCTGCAACTGGGCGGGCAACTCGATGCCTCGTCTGGCGGCCCGCATCCGTTTCCCCCTCAATCGGAGTGGAAGTTTACACAGCACCACCCATTCAAGGCCGTCTACGAAAGCAATCGCCGCAGCGTCTACCTGATGACGCAGCGAATTCAGCGACATCCGTATCTGGCGATTTTTGACGGCCCCGATCCCTCGACGAGTACCCCTCAGCGGTTGAACAGTACCACCCCGTTGCAGGCGCTCTACCTGCTGAATGACGCGTT
>DASYEA010000925.1:0-3039 GCA_036499265.1 Schlesneria sp.
GCGCTTGACGACTACGTCCAGGTCACCTTTACGGTATCGAGCGCCGTCCGCGACATCGTATTTCGTCATCCGGAGATGCTGTCCGTCGAGGACTACTACCTGCGTTATAACTTCTCCAAGGACTTTAAGCCTCCGCACGGAATGACGCACGAGCAACTCGTCGCGGCACTCTCGCGGGGATTTGCCGATATCGAGCCTGACGAGCAGCGAAGCTTCGAATTTGACGTGACAGCCGGCCGTTTCGAGGTGCTCGATCTCAGTCATAGACTGCTTCTGATTTTCTTTGCGAACGGTGAACCGGCGGAACACCAGGGGACGCAGGTCCGGCTCGAATCGGGCCGGTTCGTGGTTCTGGATCGGCCTACCGGGCAGCGAGACATGGTTCTTGGCGACGGGCGCTTTGCGTTTCGACAGACGGCTGATCTCAGCACGGGCAGGCACCTCATTCAGATTGAGAACCGCACGAGCGATCGAGGCCGCTTCTGGTTCCTCCAATACCCTCCCCAGTTCGAGCCCCATCTGGTCGAGTATGAGCCGTTTCTTTCCGGCAAGCGGCTGCTGCTCACCCCGTGCTTCGGCGAACTCTACAAGACACAATTGGTGGATGAGCGGGAGAGCCTGGCAGTCTCCGACATGACCTATCTGTTCACCGATCTGAAGGATTCGACCCCGCTGTATGAAAGCGTTGGCGACGTGAATGCCTATTTTCTCGTTCGTCAGCACTTCGACATCCTGAACAAGATCATTCGGGAGCGATCCGGCACCATCGTCAAGACGATCGGCGACGCAGTCATGGCTGGCTTCGAGTGTCCACACGACGCCGTTCTGGCCTCCATCGAGATGATCGAAGAACTGTCGCGATTCAACCAAACCGCTTCACGGCCGCTTGGCCTGAAGGTTGGCGTGCACAGAGGTAGGGCCATTGCCGTAAGACTCAACGACCGGATTGACTACTTCGGGCAGGACGTGAATATCGCCGCCCGCGTGCAAGGTCTCGCCGGTGTCAACGAGGTTTGCCTGACGGAAGCGGTCATCGAGGCGCCCGGTGTCAGTGACATCGTCAAAGGACGCGCGGCGTCGCGTGACTACGAGAACCTGAAGGGCATCGGCCAGAAGATGGAAATTCATCGGATTGAAATCTGTCCGGCGCAGAGATGAACGACCGCTGGCCTGTCGCGAAGCGGAGGCTTATCTGCTGCCAGACCGACAGTCCGTATCCCTCCGCATGCCTTAACGCGCCAAAAGACGACATTTGGCAGGCGCAGATGGGGACCGATGTGCTATCATAGGTCGCGACGAAGGAATCTTGTCACGCCAAGGTGTTCAGCCAGAGGGGTGTTCAGATGATCACAATTCCAGAACTGGTAGCGCAGGCTTTGGGATCGTTCCTGACTTCGGACACCAAGAGCAGGTTTGGCGCTTCACATGCCCGCCTGGCTGAAGTTGTCCCCTTCGCAGCCAGACTGACCCTTGAGTGCATCGGCAACAGCGACGCCCTGTATCACAACATTGAGCATTCGATGCTGGTTACCCTCGCCGGGCACGACATACTAATGGGACGACAGCTGTCGCGGGCAACTACCGCAGAAGACTATGCGAATTTTATTTTAGCGTGCCTCGCCCATGACATCGGGTACGTTCGCGGAATTCTGCAGGGAGATGATAACGAGTTCTATGTCGCAGATCTGAGTGGTCGTACGGTTCGTCTACCGCGAGGGTCGTCCGATGCCGCGCTTGCACCCTACCATGTGGACCGATCAAAGTTGTTCGTCTCCGAACGCCTCGACGCGACCGAAGAGGTGGACGCCAACCGAATTGCGCGCGCAATCGAATATACGCGCTTTCCATATACATCGTCCTCGAACGACGACGACCTGGTCGAAGAGGAGGGTTTGTTGCTGCGAGCCGCCGATCTCATAGGTCAGCTCGGTGATCCCAACTACCTAAAAAAGGCAAATGCACTGTTCTACGAATTCGAGGAAATCGGCTTGAACAAGCAGCTCGGCTACGATACGCCCGCAGACGTGGTCTACAAGTACCCGCAGTTCTATTGGAATAACGTCGCTCCGCAAATTCAGATGGCGATACGCTACCTCAATGTCACGTCGAGCGGACGTCAATGGATAGCAAACCTTTATGCCAATGTTTTCCGCGCAGAGCGCGAGCTGAACCTGTCGGGTCCGCAGCTGTAATCATGCTGCAGCCGGGTTTCCGTTGGAAGAGAGCTATCTCGGAGCTGCGATAGGCGCAGCGAATTGCACTTATGCCCGTTCCAACTCGGCGGCCAAGCGCTCAGAGATCTGCGATCGCTGGCAGACTGGCGGCCTCTTGTCAGTTGGCCCACCAATTTTGGACGCCAATCCCCCGACCTAGAGGCAAGATTGCAGGCCGAGTGTGCACTCGAAAAAGCACTGCCAAAAAGCATTGCAGTGGTGCTTGTTGTCGATGTCGCCTCCCATGCCGTATAAAGGCTAAGCCACGACGTCCCTTAGAAGGTGCAGCAATGATCAACGACAACCATTCCTAGGCCTGCAGGCGAGGGAAGATAAGTCATGACGACAGCCGCTCCTTTGCGGAGCCTGAAGTGGCCAATAATCCGGAATTACGCAATTGCAGTTGTTTCGGCGGCAGCGTCAGTCGTGGTGGCTTTTGCGGTATATCCCCCGTGGGGCGCTGATCCGGCGGCCTTGTTGTTTCTCTCCGTGGTCGCGTTTGTGGCCCTGGCTGCCGGCCCAGGTCCGGCGGCGCTCGCATCCGTGCTGACTTTCCTTTCTCTCCAATATCCGCTTCTTTCCCCGGACTATCCCTTGGTTCTCCGGCCCAGCGAAATTCTTCGGTCGGGGCTGCTCATCGTGGCGTCAGTGTTCGTGGTGGTGCTGTCCGCCGCCTGGAAAAGAACTTCGGCCTCGCTTCAGCTGCTACGCAATAACCAGCGGATGATGATCCAGGAATTGCAGGAGCAAAACGACAGGCTGCGCGTCGAAAGCGCCGAACACAGCGAAGCCGCAACACGAGCGCGAGAAGCCGAACAGGAAATTC
>DASYEA010000926.1:0-3940 GCA_036499265.1 Schlesneria sp.
TCTTCGATGCTTGAATCCTGATGGTCAATGTTGGCCAAGTCTGGCGTCATAAAATCAGACATTCCATTGCTCCAAAACTGAAGTTCGCTGGCATCCCCAACTGCGGCCAAGAAAACGCCATGCCAACGGCGACGACAACCGCTAGAACCCTGCTAATTGCCTGTTCTCGGCTAATTCGTGGTCATTCGGCACCCAAAACGGCCCTTCGAATTGGTCGCTCAAAGTTCCAAGTGGTCTATTGTCGCACAGTTGAATCCGCGCGAGACCGAATCCAATTCACCATCCGGTCATGATCAGAAAAACGTCGACTCTGCAGAGACGGCAGGGCTGTGTCGAGCTAATATTCCAGCCGACCGCGACCTCCTACTGAGGCAAGCGAACGACAGGTTGGTAAACGATTGATCTACTGCGATTTTGCCTGTCAATCGATACCCCCGTTGAGATTAGGGATACCAGAGGTGGCATGACAGAATCACTGCAATCGGGCGAGGTGGGCGGACTTCGCACTATCGCGATTTTTGAAGGTGCGAAGGCCGTCTTGATCCTGGCGACAGGCTTTGGCCTGCTGTCGTTGATCCATCACGATGTCGAAGCGGTGGCGGTTCAACTTGTCAAACACCTGCACCTGAACCCTGCCAGCAAATACCCAAAAATCTTCATCGCGGCCAGCCGGCAACTGACCGACGCACGGCTGTGGTCTCTCGCCGCGATCGCATTTGCCGATGCCGTGATTCGAGGGGCCGAGGGTTACGGTCTGTGGCATGGGCGAGCATGGGCGAAATGGCTGGGTCTCGTCAGTGGCGTGCTCTATATCCCCTTCGAGATCTATGAAATCATCCTGCATATCACAGTCCTCAAGGTCTTCACCTTCGTGGCAAACGTCCTGATCGTAGTCTATCTGGCATATCTCATTCGTTGGCACCATCAGCCGCGCCAGGCCCCCGCGTCCTGACGACCTTCCGCCTTGATTTCCTTCGTAGTTGAGGTTGCCATCGCGAACTGACATAATCTCGTAGTTCCCGAAGTACCTCAATTTCGCCACCGTCAGTGGAAGGTTTATTTCATGAACCGCTCCCTTTCTCAGGGACGGTGCCCTTGGTTTTTGCTCGTCGCCTCGATTAGCCCGATTCAAATGAATCGGTCATCTCGGCAGGTCGATTTGGTCAACAAGTCGTAAGTAACGTCGGTCCGGTACTCGTGTTTCACTTCAGAGCCCCCGTCCTCCAAGGAACTCGCCACGATGTCTCAAGTTGTTAGTGCCAAGCCGTCCAAACCCGCTGTCTGCCTGACCAAGCTGTTCATCAACAATGAATGGGTTCAGCCCGTCGAAGGGGGGACTTTCGAAGCCTACGATCCCGCCACAGGCGACGTGATCGCAGAAGTCGCGGCTGGCACCGCAGCGGACGTCGATCTGGCCGCCAAGGCCGCTCGTAAGGCGCTGGAAACGGGCCCCTGGGCCAAGATGGACGCTGCCGATCGCGGAAACCTGCTGTTCAAGCTGGCCGAACTCGTCCAACGCGATTCGCGTGAACTCGCCGAATTGGAATCGTTGAACTGCGGTAAGACGATCACCGATTCTGTCGGCGACTTGCAAGGTGTCGTGAACACGCTGCGTTACTACGCCGGCTGGGCCGACAAGATTGAAGGACGCACCGTTCCCGTTCGCGGCAACTTCCTGTCATACACCCTGCGTCAGCCGGTCGGCGTCGTCGGTCAGATCATCCCGTGGAACTTTCCGCTGCTGATGCTATCCTGGAAGCTGGGGCCAGCCTTGGCCTGCGGTAACACGGTCATCATGAAGCCGGCCGAACAGACGCCGCTGACCGCTCTCCGCATCGCCGAACTCGCGATGGAAGCGGGCTTCCCCGCCGGTGTCTTCAACGTCATTAACGGCTTCGGTGAAACCGCCGGTGCGGCCATGTGCACGCATCCTGAAATCGACAAGATCGCATTCACGGGTCACGTCGATACCGCCAAGATTATCCAACGAGCGACCTCTGAAACTCTGAAGCGCACCAGCTACGAATTGGGCGGCAAAAGCCCCAACGTCGTGTTTGCTGATGCCAACATCGACGATGCCGTCGCTGGAGCGTTCCACGCGATCTACTTCCACGGTGGTCAGTGCTGCACCGCCGGCAGCCGCCTGTTCGTCGAAGAAAAGATTCGCGACGAATTTGTCAGCAAGCTGGCCGCGAAAGCCAAGCAACGTCGCGTCGGCAACCCGCTCGACGCCAACACCGAACAGGGACCGCAGGTCTCGCAGGAACAGATGGACAAGATCCTGGGATATGTCGAACTTGGCAAGAAGCAGGGGGCCAAGCTGGTTACCGGCGGCGAGCGAGTCGGTGAAAAAGGCTTCTTCGTCAATCCGACAATCTTCGATGGCGTGAAGGACGACATGGCTATCGCCAAGGACGAAATCTTCGGCCCGGTGGTCAGCGTCCTGCCGTTCAAGAGCTTCGACGAAGTCCTCGATCGAGCCAACCGCACCAACTATGGCCTAGCGGCCGCGATCTGGACTAAGGACATCGACAAGGCCCACTTGTACGCCAAGGGTGTGAAGGCCGGAACGGTCTGGGTCAACTGCTATCACATCGTCGATGCCACTACGCCATTCGGCGGCTTCAAGATGTCGGGCCACGGTCGTGAAAACGGAGAAGCGGCGCTCGAACTCTACACTGAAACCAAGACCGTTACCGTCAAGCTTGGTTAATTTGTCCGAGCTTGTTGCCGCCAGTCTCTCCACGAGATTGGGTCTTCAAAACAGATGAAGCAGCGAATGCCTGCTTCAGGTTTTGACGATACGCTGACTCCGCCCCGGTCCGTCTTTCGACCGGGGCGGGGCTCTTTGTTGCCGGGCAGTCCCACACGATTGCGATTGAATGCACCTGATTCAGGAGACACTCCGATGTTGGCGATGTTTTCGATCGGACCTATGGAGCTGATTCTGGTCTTGTTCATGCTGGTCCTGCTCGCCGGTGTTTTCGTCTGGCCGGTCTGGACAATCTGCACCAAAGCCGGCCTCCCTCCTGCGCTATCCTTGCTGACGCTGTTCCCATTCGGCATTGTCGTCGTATTGTTCGTCTTAGCGCTGAGTGACTGGCCGTCACTAAAGCAGAAACCCGGACACCTCGACTAAAAGAAGTTCACTACCGAAGCGGCGTATTCGTCTTCTGGGAGGGCGCGGCTCCCGCCAAGCCGCTAAGTCTCGTTGCACGCATTCGTCAAACGAGCCACTATGACTTCGTTGTGGATTTAGTTGGTAATTACCACTTCACAAGGGAACCCAAATGCGATTCTTAGCCGCCGCACTCATCGTCACGTTTGCAGCCCAGCAGGCCGCTCATGCGGACGTAGACTCCGGTCCAAAAGTTGGATCGGAAGTCTCGGCACTAAAGGTCTTCGCCGTTACGGGAGACCAAGCTGGGAAAGAAGTCGACTACGCCGCCGAACGAGCCGCCAAGCCAACAATCTATGTCTTCGTTCCCCACGAACGATTCGACCGACCCATCGCACGGTTCTTGAAAGAGCTCGAAAAGTCCGTCAAAGAAACCGGCAACGAAGCGCAGATGGTGACCGTCTTCCTCACCGATGACGCCACCAAGACCAAAGAGTATTTGCCGAAAGCGCAGATGTCGCTGCAGTTCACTGCTAACCCGCTGGTCGTCTACCCCAGTGCGAAAATGGGCCCCGATGGCTGGGCCGTCAACACCGATGCTCACGTCACTGCGATCGTCATTCAATCTGGCAAAGTCGCCGCGACGTTCGGCTATCGTTCTGTCAACGAAACAGTGGTCCCCGAAGTGGCTGGGGCGCTGAAGAAGGCGTTGGGGAAATAGCTCCGATTCGAATTGCCACATCCCTACCGCAAAAGAATGAAGATGCGTTGCTCACAGTTATTATCGATCGTTGCAGTCGTCACGATGACGGTGTCATCTGT
>DASYEA010000927.1:0-11044 GCA_036499265.1 Schlesneria sp.
TGCCAGGACGAACTCGTCGCGGCAGGCCTGCTGATCCGATCAGGAGTTCCCGGTCTGTATGGGTTCAGCGGTGTGTTTGAAGACGTGATTGAACGATTTGAAGCGGCTGTCACCAAGCGAGCCAAACCGCTGAAGGCCGAAGTGATGCGGTTCCCCGCGATCATCAATCGCAAGCACTACTTGCAAACAACGCACATCGAAAACTTCCCAGACCTGATGGGATCGGTACATAGTTTCCTGGGGAACGAACGCGATCACGCCAAGTTGCTCGATAAGCGAGCCCGCGGCGACGACTGGACTACGGAATTGGAACCGACCGAAGTCATGCTGACTCCGGCCGCCTGCTACCCGCTGTATCCCACTGCTACCGGAACGACACTGAGCGCTGAAGGTCGTCTGGTCGACTTGCGATCATTCGTCTTCCGTCACGAACCTTCTCCAGATCCGGCTCGGATGCAGATCTTCCGGCAGCGTGAATTTGTACGCATGGGAACGGCCGAGCAAGCCTTGGAACATCGTGCCTACTGGTTGCAGACGGGGCAGGAAATTCTGAACTCAGTGGGATTACAAGTCGATAGCGTCGTTGCCAACGATCCATTCTTCGGACGTGGCGGACGCATGATGGCTGTCGCTCAGAAAGAACAAGACCTGAAGTTCGAATTGGTTCATGCAGTCGCCACGACGGAAAAGCTCACCGCGATCACGTCGTGCAACTATCACCTGGATCACTTCGGCCACACATTCGATATCAAGACCGCTGACAACGAATATGCCCATACGGCATGCATCGGGTTCGGTCTGGAACGTATCGCGCTGGCTTTGTTCATGACACACGGATTTGATCCAGATCACTGGCCTTCTGACGTGAAGAGTGTACTTGCACTATGACCAAACCGGTTTTTCCAATCAGTGCCGATGGCTATCAACGCCATGTCATTCACACCAGGGAACGGCATTGGGCGGAAACAAATTGCTACGTCGACGTTTGGATCGAACTCCTGCATGCGTGGGGGTTCGATCCGATCGCGGCGATGCCGTTCACGGTCGCCATCGATTTCGAAGGCGACCAGTGGACATTCTTCAAGTTTCCACACACCGACCTGCGATCGCTGTACGGCCTGGACATTCAGGAACTGGCGATCTGGCAACCGCTGGTCGAACATGTCGAAGAGCAAGTCGGCCTTGGTCGGCCGGTGCTGGTGGAACTCGATTCGTTCTATCTTCCCGATACGGAAGGGACGGCGTATCGACGCGAACATACCAAGTCGACAGTGGCGACCGTCGATATCGATGTCGCCAATCAGCGACTCGGTTACTTCCACGGGCAGGGCTTTTACGAACTCAGCGGCGAAGACTTCGTCAAAGTGTTCCGAATTGCCGGGCCACACGATCCTGCGATGCTGCCTCCTTATGTTGAGTTCGTCAAACGGCGAGCCAATCTAGGAGCGACGGGTCGAGAACTTGTGAACACCTCCTTGGATCTGCTCAAACAACAGTTAACGCTGATCCCCGAGACGAATCCGTTCGTCAAATTCAAGACGCGATTTGCCGCCGACGTCGATTGGCTGATGAATGAGCCGATGGAAGTGTTCCACCAATATTCGTTCGCAACCCTGCGTCAATTCGGCGCCTGCTACGAAATGGCGTCGCTCTATTTCGACTGGCTGGGGGCTCATGATGTTGCCGGGCTGGAAGTAGCTCGCGATGCGTTCGGCCAACTGGCAACTGGTGCCAAGACGATGCAATTCCAATTGGCACGAGCGATGGCACGTAAGAAACCGATCAATTTGTCACCGGTGGATGACATGGCGGGAACCTGGCAGACCGCGATGAATCATCTGAAGTCGCATGTTCTCGCGAGTTGAATGAGTAAATCAGGACTGCGGATCATGTTCCGCGCTCCGAAGGGTGGCAGACATTGCGATGGCATCGAATTCCACTGATAGCGTGATCACCCCCCAGGGCTCGCTGAGCCCCTGGCTGTGCTGCGCTCATCGACCTGGAACGATTGCCAATCCATCTCAACTGACAGGAACGGCGTCCGAATGGTTGCCGGCGACTGTCCCCTGCACTGTTGCGTCCACGCTCGCCGCGAACAAACGGTGGTCATTCGAACACCCGCCCGACATTGATGCCGATGATTGGTGGTTCGCAACGTCTTTCCAAGCCAAAACAAGTGGTGGACAGCATCCGACTCGTCTGCATCTGGATGGGCTGGCGACTCTCGCCGAAGTCTGGCTGAACGGCGAATTGTTGCTGAAGACGGACAATATGTTTCGCAGCTATTGCGTCGATGTCTCGTCACGACTGCGACTCGAAAACGAACTGATCATTGGCTTCCGGTCTATCACCGAAGATTTGAAGGCGAAACGCCCTCGGCCGCGATGGAAAACGAATCTCGTCAACAACCAGCAACTCCGTTGGCATCGGACCAGCCTCCAAGGTCGTATCCCCGGATGGTCACCCCCTGCTCCGGCGATCGGTCCGTGGCGAGGAATTCGTCTGGAAGCCGGCCCCATCACGCCGCATTCGCTGACCCTACGACCACAACTCGAAGGGACTGTTGGTGTCGTGACTCTGGAAGGTCACTTGCTCTCCGCGGTCCCTATTCAACGAGCTTCCCTGCGGGTCGGCGCTCATCTCGAAACTCTGCAGCTTGAACGCGAAGTCGATGGTTATTCGGTACGAGGGAAGCTGCAGGTCGCCAACGCTCGTCCTTGGTCGCCGCACACGCACGGGCAACCCGTGCTGTACGATTGCGAACTCATCTTGGAATCGGGCGACATCCGTTATCATGTCGCCTGCGATCCGCTCGGATTCCGCAAAGTCGAAGTCTCGACGACCGACGGCTTTCAAGTCCTGATCAATGGGCAACCTGTCTACTGCCGTGGTGCCTGCTGGACGGTTAGCGATATTCTAACGTTATCTGGTACCGAAGAGCAGTTACGCCATGATCTGACTCTCGCTCGCGATGCCGGCGTGAATATGCTGCGTGTCGGTGGCACGATGGTTTACGAGAGTGACTCGTTCTACCGCCTGTGCGACGAACTGGGGATTCTCGTCTGGCAGGACTTCATGTTCGCCAACATGGACTACCCCGTCGACGACGAATCGTTCCGTCACAGTCTGGTTGCCGAAGTTAGCGAACAAGTGCGGCGCCTGGCCACGCATGCATGCATCGCTGTCTACTGCGGAAACAGCGAGATCGAACAACAGGCCGCCATGTTGGGGATGCCTCGCGAAATCTGGACGAATGGTTGGTTCACTCAGGAACTTCCGGAACTCTGCGATCGTTTCCATCCGGGGATCGGCTATGTCCCCTCGACTCCCACCGGGGGCGCGCTTCCGTTTCAGCCGAATTCCGGTCTGACTCATTACTACGGAGTTGGTGCCTACTTGCGGCCGACTTCAGATATTCGACGTTCCGACGTGAAGTTCACGCCCGAATGCCTGGGTTTTTCGAACATCCCCGAAGCATCCACGATCGAAGCGATCACTCAGGGTGGGCATGCCGTGATGCATGATGCCCGATGGAAACGACGAGTCCCTCGCGACATCGGTGCGGGTTGGGACTTCGAAGATGTTCGAGATCATTATCTGAAAGAGACGTTCAACGTTGACCCGGTGCAACTCCGTTCCTGGGACACGCCGAAGTATCTGCAACTTAGCCGCCTGATCTCGGGCGAGATGATGCAGCAGGCGTTCTCAGAATGGCGCAGCTCGCACAGCCACAACCACGGCGGTTTGGTCTGGTTCTTTAAGGACCTTTGGCCAGCAGCGGGATGGGGTATTCTGGATTCGACGGGGACTCCGAAAGCGGCCTACTACTATCTGAAGCGAGTCTGGAACAGTCGGCAACTCGTCGTGACGGACGAAGGCTTGAACGGTCTGCATCTGCATCTCATCAATGAGACTTCCGAAGCGTGCAACGGCACCGTCGAAGTTCAGTTGTTGAAAGAGCCAAATGTCGTCGTGGCTCGCCAGGAGTTGGCAGTGCGTCTGGAGGGGGCGAGTCGACGAACATTCAGCGCCGATGAAATCCTCGGCGGCTTCTACGATGTCAGCTATGCTTATCGGTTCGGGCCACCACACCATGACGTGGCGATGGTAACCTGGTTTGATTCCGAACGACGGGTGATCGGAGAGGCGTTTCACTTCATCCGTCGATCGGTTCCAACTCCGGACCGCGCTGCGACCTTGCAGACTACAGGTGACGCAGTGGGTGACAACCGATATCAAATCACCTTGCAATCCGATCGCTTGCTGCAAGGGGTGACCGTGAATGCGAAGGGGTATTTGCCTGATGACAACTATTTCCATCTGCCGCCTGGACGGATGAAGACAGTGACATTCCGGGCGACCTCGGCACAGGCTCCGTCGTTCAAAGCATTGGTCGAAGCGATCAACATGGGAAGCAGCCATGTTGTGTCTGCTCGCCCCAAGTCAACCTAATGAGATGCGGGCCATGGCAACTCTAATTGCTGAAATGGATACGTCGCCCGTCGCGCAAGCCAGTGCGATTCGACGCGATGCATTCTATCTGCCGTGCGGCGAGCAACCGATCTTTGCCTGGTTGCATTCATCAGAGGAAAGACCTGTTCGCGATCATGGCGTCGTGATTATGCCACCGATCGGATTTGAACAGCTGCACGCTCATCGCAGCTTGCGGCATCTGGCCGACGAATTCGCTCGGTTGAATATTCCCACTCTACGATTCGACTGGCATGGGACCGGCGATTCAGGTGGAGATGACACCGATCCGAATCGATTGGAGACCTGGCTTGCAAACGCTCGCGCGGCGGTTAGCTGGATGAAGGACGACCTTGGCTGTGCCAAGGTCAGTGTTGTCGGACTGCGATTCGGCGCCACACTGGCCGCGTTGGCACTGGATCAAATTGAGATCGAAAACCTGGTCCTGTGGGCTCCGGTAACGAACGGCCGCGGGTCGGTCCGTGAGATGCATGTCATCGATATGATGTCCGAAGGGCACGTCGCTGGAAGTGAGGCGGCGGGAAGAATCGAAGCGGCCGGATTTCGCTTAACGGCCGAGACAGCCGCGGCGATATCGAAGACGAGCTTGATGCAGGCGAAGCCCGCTTGCCGCCGGGTGTTGATCGCCAATCGTGACGATTCGCCTGCGGAGCAACGACTCACGGATCACTTCACAAAGCTCGGGCCGGACGTCGAGCAGTTTGCGGTACCGGGCGTGAGCCAGATGCTGGTCGAGCCCCATAAGGGCCTTGTGCCAGAGATCGCGATTCAGAAAATTACCGACTGGATCAACCGGCACGTAGACTCTAGTGAAGACTGCGCCAGTGGCGAACCGAGGATTGAAGAGGTCGCAAGCCGTTTGGCACAGAATCACCTGCCGCTCAGCATTCTCTGCTCACCAAATGTACGGGAGACCGCCCTCTGCCTGAGTGACTCGCCACATTTGTTTGGCATTCTCAGCGAACCGGCGACTTCACCCGAGGTAGACCGACCGACGATTATTCTGCTCAATGCCGGGGCAGCCTATCGAATTGGTCCCGGCCGGATGAATGTCGAAATGGCTCGACAGTTCGCGTCACACGGATTTCGGTGTCTGCGACTGGATCTCAACGGGTTGGGAGATAGCATCGCGACTGACGCATCGCAAGAGAATGACTCTTACGCGCCGACTGTCTTTCGCGACATTGGGCTGACAATGCAAGCCCTGCGACAGCGATTCGGTCCACAGCGGTTCGTGTTGATGGGACTCTGCTCGGGAGCCTACGCTGCGTTTCAAGCGGCTGCGCAGTTCGACGATGTCGATCTCGTCGAGGGGATCATGATCAATCCGCTGACTTACTTCTGGCAGGATGGCATGTCGCTGGAGACAGCACCGACAAAAGAGCTGATACGCGCGCATTATTATTTGTCATCGGCACTGCAACCTGCGAAGTGGTTCAAGCTATTGTCCGGTCGTAGCCATATCGGAGTTCGCGGCGCATTGAGGATGGTCGCTCAGCGTGTTGGCCTGATCCGGTCTCGGCGAACTTCCAAAGTTGCCAAGGTCACAGAAAACACAGATCCGTCGCATCCCACGACACAGGACCTGAGCGGCGATCTGAAACGCGTTGTCACATCCGGTCGCCAGTTGTCGATGTTCTTTTCGACAACCGATCCCGGTTACAGCATCCTGCTGGGGCAGGCTAGGCGGCAGGCGAAACGCATGCTTCGGCACCAGCAACTTAGCGTCACCTTTATCGACAATGCTGATCACACATTTTCCAGGCACGCGGCACGACAGCGATTGATCGATTCGTTGTACCAGCATCTGCAGCGACGATCCGGTTCCTGCTCGTAAAAGTCTGATTCAGTGGTTCGAAACCCTCGCCGAGTGTTGGCTCCGTCGCTACACTGCGGCGCGAGAGATGCGATCCTGCGAACACAGGCGGTGAGTTTGTACTCTCAATTCAATAGGACAGGCGTCTCAAGACGAATATGAGTCGCCACCAGGGCATGGAGTTCCGGGTTCATGGGCGAATCGTTGAAGCGTCTTTCGTTCGGCTTCTTTTTGATTGCCTTGGCGTCGGCCGTGCTCTTGCTGTCAGAAGCTCCTCGACAGAAACCTCGCGAAACGACATCGACAGCTGCGGAATCAGCAGTTCCCACGCGAACTATGCGGGTGGCGATGTTTCAAATGGCATCGCAGCCGATCATCGACGAGGGAGCGCAGGGTGTCATCGACAGCCTGAAAGAGGCGGGCTTTGTCGATGGAAAGAATCTGAAACTGACTCGGTTCAATGCCGAGGGGGATATCGCGACTGCGAATGCGATTTCGCAAGAACTTGCCGGTGGTGACTTTGATCTGGTCATCACGTTGACGACGGGAGCATTGCAGTCATTTGCCAACGCCAATAAGCAGCGAAAGGTACCGCACGTCTTCGGATTGGTCTCGGACCCCGTCAAAGCGGGTGTGGGGGTCGGTACTGAACCGATGGATCATCCCGCCCACCTGACAGGGATTGGAACGTTTCCTCCGGTCGATCAAGCTTTAGAGCTGGCACGCAGGATCAATCCGAAATTGTCGAAAGTCGGCATCGGCTGGAATCCGGCCGAGATCAACTCGGAAGTCAGTACCAAGCTGGCCCGCGAGGTGTGCAAGAAGCTGAAGATCGAACTGTTGGAGGCGAATGTCGAGAACACTTCTACGGTGAAAGAGGCTGTTCGCTCGTTGATCGACAGGCAAGCCGAAGCGCTGTTGGTTGGCGGCGATGTCACGATGCTGGGTGCGATCGACGTGGTGGCGAAAACGGGCAATGACGCTCATCTTCCAACGTTCACTTGTATGCCCGGCAACGCGAAGAAAGGTGCCCTCTTCGATGTGGGAGCGAATTACTACGAAGTGGGTCGGACTGTCGGTCGAGTTGCTGCTCGGGTGCTCAAAGGGGAATCGATTGCCAGCATCCCGGTCGAGATTGCGATTCCACCGAAGCTATTCCTCAACAAACTGGCGTTGAAGGGCCTCAATGGCGAGTGGGCGTTTCCTGATGACGTCATCAAGTCCGCGGATTCGATCATCGACGAAGGTGGGCAAAAGGACAAAGCCGTTGCTGTTGTGGCTGTGCCACCCACCCAGAATCAACCGCTCGCGAAATTGTGGCAGCTACGAATTGTGAGCTATGTCAATTCAGACGATGTCGCCGAGGCTGAACGTGGACTGCGAGAAGGCTTGAAGAAATCGGGGTTGGTCGAAGGCCGCGACTATGCCGTCAAGATGCTCAACGCACAGGGAGAAATGGCGACGCTCAATGGATTGGTGGACGCCGCTGTGGCGGACAATACCGATTTGCTGTTGACGATCTCGACCCAAGCACTGCAAAGCTGCGTGCAGAAGGCTCAAGGCTTACCGATCGTTTTCACGATGGTCGCCAACCCGTTCGCTGCAGGCGTCGGAAAATCAGAATCCGATCATCTTCCCAACGTAACCGGAGCCTATGGGGCCAACGACGTCAAACGGATGATGCCGATCATTCGGCAACTGATGCCTGAGGCAAAAAAACTCGGCACGTTATACGTCCCAGGCGAAGTGAACTCTGTCTACAGCTATGAATTGCTGGTCGAAGCCGCCCGTCGTGCGGGCTACGATTTAGTGTCCGTCGGTGTGAACGCCGGGACCGAGGTCCTCGATGGCACTCAATCGCTGTGCGATCAACATCTCGATGCGATCTGCTTATCAAACTCCAATTTGACGGGCGCTGCGTTTCCTTCGGTGGCTCAAGCAGCATCCAAAGCCAAGCTTCCTGTCTTCGCGTTCTTGGGGAGTGCTTCGAAACAAGGAGCCACCGTGGTCCTGACGCGTGACTACTACGACATGGGGCTCGATTCCGCACAGATTGCGGCACGAGTCATGCGCGGCGAAAAGCCTGCTTCGATCTCCTTTTTCCAGTCCACGAAAAGCAGGCTCTACTTGAATCTCGTCTCGGCGCAGAAACTGGGGCTGGCGATTCCGGAATCACTCATTAAGTCTGCGGATCAGGTCATCGACAAATAGTCTCGGCGATCTTCGATGGTCGTCGCGATCGAACTGATCACCGACAAACCGCGTTTCTCTTCGACGATAACAATCCATGCAAATCAATACTGAAGATCATGGCGACCTGCTGGAAATGCGGATTGCTGGTCGTCTCGATAACGAATGGGCTGAACATCTGTCGGATGCGATTGACGAAGCTGTTCGTCAGGGATCGCATTCGATCGTGCTCGATCTTTCCGACGTGGGCTACATGAGCTCCGCTGGAATCGGGGCACTAGTTCGGGCCTACAAGCAACTGCAATCCATTCGTGGGTTCTTCGGGGTGGGCATCGCTCCGCCCCAGGTTGCCGAAGTCATCAAGATGACCGGCCTGTCGAAAATGCTGTTGTGTGACATGGCCGAAGTTCGGGCGCGAGCCGAATCAGGCAGCTTCCGCAGCACGATGCAGCCGACGTTTCGAGTTGCCGCCGAAGGGGGGATGAACTTCGAACTGTACGATGTCGAACCGAAAGCAGCACTCACGTGTGAAGTGATAGGTGATGCCACCCGGTTTCCACAGGGAACGTATCTGGAACAACACTGCCGACCGTTGGAATTCGGAGCAGACGTGTTTGGATTGGGCTTGGGAGCGTTCGGTCTCAAGTATGCGGAGTGCCAGAATCGATTTGGTGAATTCCTGGCAGCCGGTGGTTCGGTGGCGCAGCAGCCTGCAGGAGCGGCCAAGCCCGACTTTCAACTGGAGCAGGGAAAGCTTGTTCCCCATCTGCAAATGGCTTATGGATTACGCTGTCGAGGGGGAATGCGGCAGCATCAACGATTCGAACCTGCCGAAGAAGGCCAGCGGATTTCGTTGTCGGCCTTGGTCAAAAAGAGCTTGGAGTTAAACGACTCCCGCTTGGCGGGTCTGGTCTACGTCGCTGAAACGACGGGGTTGATCGGTGCCACGCTGCGACGTTCGCCGACGTCTGCTGCGGCTGGCTCGCGAATGTCGCACCCCGAAATTCGCAACTGGCTGTCGTTCTCACCCGAGCGGACGCATGGTCATACGTTAACACTGATCGTTGGGGTGGCATCACGAGGTGCGCCGTCGGCTGAACTGGCTCCGCTCCTCAGGCCGATGGGATCTGGTTTCGAGATTTACGGTCACTTCCATGCGGCGGTCTTTTCATACCGGCCGTTTAAGAAACGCAAATTGGAAATGGCGGATGTCGTGGGAACGCTGTTCGAATCCGAAGACCTGCAGACCGTGATGCATCTGCTGAATGATGATCGCGAAATTACGGGTGGCGGTGAAAGTGAATTCATTCGCGGAGCCTGCTGGATGTCACCGATCACGACTGTCACGGGAGGACCCCAGCGATGATGCAATTAATCGGTTCGGTTTCGGTGGGATTGATCCTGTCGCTGCTGGCGCTTGGGGTGTTGATCAGTTTTCGTATTCTGGCATTTCGGGATCTGACCGTTGAAGGTTCGATTGCCCTGGGGGGCGCGGTTGCCGGAACGTTACTCGTTTCAGGCTGGAATCCCTGGCTGGCGACATTCATCGCGTTTCTGGCGGGGGCCTGCGCGGGAACGGTGACTGGTATCTTGACGACGCGGTTGCAGATCAACGGCCTGTTGGCGGGAATCCTGGTGATGACCGCGCTTTACTCGGTCAATTTGCGTGTGATGAATCGCAGTAATCTGCCGCTTTTCAAAGAGCAGACGGTCGTCTCGATGGCCCAGAAGGCGGTGTCACCCGAACTGAAATGGACGATCGGCCGCTGGGATATTCCAGTACAAGAAGTCCTGGTCGTGATGCTGGTGCTGGCGATCATTGGACTGATTTCCGGGATCATGTATGCATTCTTCAAGACCAACCTGGGATTGGCTATGCGTGCCACCGGCGATAACGAACAGATGATTCGTGCTTTGGGGGTGGAGGTTGGCTGGATGCTGACTTTCGGGCTGGCACTCTCGAATGGCTTGGTTGCGCTGTCGGGCGCATTGCTGGTTCAGTATCAGGGCTATGCCGACGTGCAAATGGGGTTGGGGATGGTCGTGTGGGGCCTGGCCAGCGTGATTATTGGCGAATCCCTGGTGAACTCGCGCCAGATCGGAATGCTTGTGATCGGTACGATTATGGGATCGATCTTGTTTCGATTGCTGGTGGCCATCGCGCTGCGCTGGGGACTGAATCCGAACGATCTGAAACTGGTCACCGCCGTGTTTGTACTGATCGCTCTGGTAGCACCGAATGCGATGGATGTCGCCCGACGAAAACTAAGCACCCTCGGTAAAGCCTAGCTTTGTCGTATTGGGGCTGCCGTACTGAGAATGACGAACTGACTTATCGGGGACGAGTCGCGAAATGCTCGACATCGAACACATCAAGAAGACGTTTCATGCAGGTACGCCGAATGAGGTCCGAGCCTTGCAAGGCGTTGATCTCAAGATCGAAGACGGCTCGTTTGTGATCGTGATTGGGACGAATGGGTCAGGTAAATCGACACTGCTGAACGCGGTTGCGGGCTCATTTATTGTCGATTCCGGTCGGATCAGGTT
>DASYEA010000928.1:0-4333 GCA_036499265.1 Schlesneria sp.
CCTCAACCGCCCCACATCAAATCGGCCAACAAAACACAACGTGAACTCGCCCAACGACTAACGCCGCTGAGTATCGCATAATGATTGATGGCGTTGGGTGCCACTGGTAGCCGCTTTGGGCCACCAGTGTCTTCACGTTGCTGCAAAGGCTTTGATCGGGTAGTGAGCGTATGCAATATTCAGCGTCACCACGGTTTGTTTACTCTGCGATATATCGACAAGACACTGGCAACGCAAAGCCGTCGCCAGTGGCACCCGAATTGATTTTCGCAAGCAGAATCGCGCACACTCATTTTAGCATCGGCCCCATGTAGCCAAGGTCGAAGACCTTGGGCGAGCGTCATTCGACCGAGGACTGACGACCATCTGTTTTAGTCATGTCACGGCCGCTCCGTGGCTTCCAGATAATCAGGTAGAAGGAGAAAATGGCTAGCGGACTGACGATGGAGTAATACGGAATTCTCCAAATTTCTGAACTAAGCACGAAGCCAGTCCAATCCCAAACCGGCACGGCGTAACCACTCAGCGAGTCGCGGAAAGCCGTAAGGCCTTCGGGATCCGGATAAAATTCGCTGCATGTCCACTCAACACGTTTGCCGTAGGCATGGATTCGGGTCGGGTGCAAGTGAATCTTGCTTCCAGCGGAAATGACATAGGATAGTCTGCCGAGCACGGGAAGTTGAATGACATCTCTAATTGTGAGACTCCGTATCCAAACTCCCATCATCACCAGTGCCATCACGAGCGCGATGACCCCCGCCTTTCGCCGCCAGCCGTGGAAGAAGGTGTACATGTCGAGATGATACCAAATGAGTGACGCAACCAGTGCGGTCTTGTGACGATCGCTAGTGCTAACTTCCGGCCCACAGGAGTTCAGCGATCCGACGCGCAGGGCTCCCATTTAGTGGCCTCAGCCCAGTTCTCCGCCCCTGCCATGATGATATCGCACACCGGGTCCTTGATGTCGTAGTAGGCATCCGCATCTTCAGCATGACGAGTTGCCAACGCGATCTTGACCTGACCATAGGCGGCAGCGGCAGTAGGATTGGCCCGGAGATAGTCACGAAACAAAATCGGATAGCGCTGATTGGCTCGGCCCTCGACTCGCACATGCAGGTTCATTCGTCGGATCTCTACCGGCTCAGTGAAAAACCATTTCGCCCACTGGTCAGGTTCATCAACCATTCCGGGAGGCAGATGGTCTCGCGTGATGCGCTGTAGTCGCGCATAACCAGCCTCGTTCAACGCCTGCTCCACCTCCGGAATCAATTCGCTGACGCTGACCTGAATATCAATCACGTCCTTCGCCGCCAGACCCAGAACCGAAGTCGACCCGATATGATCGATGCGCAATGCAAGTGGCCCGAGCGCACGTCGCAGTAGTTGCCCGTAGCCATTGAATCGCTCGGGCCAGTCGGATTGATAGGGGATGATGACGATCATTTCGGATTCCAATTTACGACGACAATCTCGCAGATCCTTGGGGGTCTTCGAAACACACCCTGCGATCAGCGCGAATCATACCTTTCGTCCATCGCCAACATAATTGACTGCCTTCGATCCCAGCACACATCGACTTCGCCCAATCTCTTGGCGAGAGTGGCGACCTTGATTTGCAGGCGTTGCCCTCGCGAAGAAACGCCGGATAATTCAGCCGCGGCCAATTCGATCTCATGACAAAGGACATCTCGTGGAATATCGACGATTGGGTGGTTCGGGGTTCAAGGTCCCGGCATTGACGTTCGGCACTGGAACGTTCGGTGGCACGAATGAATTCTTCAAGGCGTGGGGACAGAGCGACGTGGCGGAGGCGACCAAGCTGGTCGACATCTGCCTGGAAGCCGGACTCAACATGTTTGATTCGGCTGATATCTATTCGGAAGGTGCCGCGGAATCCATTTTGGGCGGAGCGATCAAAGGTCGCCGCGATAAGCTGCTGATTTCGACGAAGGCCACGTTCCGCGCTGGCCAGGGACCGAACGACGTCGGATCGTCCCGCTTCCATCTGATCAAATCGGTCGAAGGCTCGTTGAAGCGACTGGGGACAGATTACATCGACCTGTTTCAACTACACGGCTTCGATGCCATGACTCCTGTCGAAGAGACATTGAGCACGTTGGACGATCTCGTTCGTGCCGGCAAGATCCGCTACATCGGCTGTTCAAACTTCTCCGGTTGGCATCTGATGAAGTCACTGGCCGCTGCCGATCGTCACGGCTGGTCGCGATACGTCGCTCATCAAGCGTACTACTCGATGGTCGGGCGAGACTATGAATGGGAACTGATGCCACTGGGGTTGGACCAGCAAGTCGGTGCCGTGGTCTGGAGTCCCCTTGGTTGGGGCCGATTGACTGGCAAGATCCGCCGCGGCCAACCACTGCCTGAAAACAGCCGCTTGCAGAGTAAGATGGTCAAAGACATTGGCCCTCAAGTCGATGATGAATACCTCTACAATGTCGTTGATGCCCTGGATGCCGTTGCGAAAGAGACCGAGAAGACGGTTCCGCAAGTGGCACTCAATTGGTTGCTGCAGCGGCCCACGGTGTCGACCGTGATCATTGGGGCTCGCAACGAGGAGCAACTGCGACAGAACCTGGGTGCGGTGGATTGGAACTTGTCGGCGGATCAAGTCAAGAAGCTGGATGCGGCGAGTGCGAGACCGTTTGCTTATCCGTATTGGCATCAGCAGGGGTTTGCCGAACGCAATCCGTTCCCCGTGTAACTCACACCGTCATTCCCGCCTGCGCGGGAATGACGTGCGCAATAATCACTCGCTGGGAGTGCTGGGATCCTTGCGACGGGGTGGATCCAGATAGCGAAAGCCCGAATTGGGGTTGTTGCGGTCGTAGGCAAAGGCTTCGTGATTATCCAGGAACAGTTTCAAATACGGGACTGGGATCGCGAAGCCCAAGCCTTCGGCGAATAGCAGCTTCATGTTGGTCACGCCAATCACTTCGCCACGCGCGTTGAACAGCGGGCCGCCGCTGTTGCCGGGGTTAATCTCGGCGGTCGTCTGAATGTAGACCTGTCCCTTAAAGTTGCGGTTCTTGGTGCCAATGATCCCCTGCGAGACGGATCGCTCCAGGCCCAGGGGATTGCCGATCGCAAATACTTCTTCGCCTTCTTGCAGGTCATCTTCTTCGGCCAGGAAGACCGGCTTGAAGGCAAAATCTTTCTGGGCTGGAATCTGCAGCAGAGCCAGATCGAAGAACGGATTCAGAGCCACGATGCGGACATCATCCACGCGGCGTCGGTTAAACTCATCTTCTTTTCCGCGATGATAAATCGTCGCCGCGATCCGCGTTTCCTTTTCGACGACGTGATAGTTGGTCACGCAGAAGCCGCTTTCATTCACGATGAAACCGGAGCCAAGGCCACCTGGCGTCTGAATCAGGACGACCCCTTCGCCGAATTTCTCGGTCAATTCCTTCACACTGCGGCGAGGCAACTGGGCGGTGCGATAGAGCTGATGCTTCTTCACCTGAGCCGGAGCATTCGCGGATTCTTGCGAGACTCGACGAGTTTTAATCTGCGACAGCGGAACCTTCACCACATCAACACCGATGTCGATCAGCAGCACATCGCCTTGCTGCTTTAACACATCCCCTTCCAGCTTGTGACCGGTCTTCAGTTCGAAGAACTCGGCATTTGCTGAGATGGCCGACAACAGGCAGGAGACGACCGCAACAACCGTCAACAGGCAAAGGTTCTTCATCTTGTGCGATGTCTCCGTGTAGACGAATCAAACTGAGGCGAGTGCTTCAATCAAACTTTGAAATGGATGTGTGCCAAATCAACCATTGCCATAACTGGCATGACATTGATCGCACGACTTATTGACTTTGTTCATGGCACTCTGGAACTTCTCAAAACTCATATCTTTGGCGGCGGCAGTGGCATCCTTCGCACCGCTGATGAGGGATTCAGCAAATTGCTGATATTCCTGCTCATCAGCACTCGAATAGCCTTCGGTCGAGATCACCTTGCCCAGTGATGAAATGATCAAGGTCTCATGCACGATCGAATCGGTTTCCGACTTCAGCTTGGCTTCGGTGTTAATGTTGTCTCGCAGATGATTGCGAGCGAGTTCGATGCGCTTCATCAAGCCAGTACGGTCCGCCGTTTCACCAAACGGTCGTTGCGGCACGGGAGTCGGAGCGCCGGGTGGAATCGAACCGCTGAAGACCGACTCCAGCTTCTCGTAGGCGGCTTTGGACTTTTCGTAGTTGTCCTTGCCCAAGCCAGTCGCTGCCTGCGACAACTCGAAGCCGTAGTCGCGAATGAGCGGAGCGTTCTTCTTCCAACTAAAGTCGCCGCTGTGTTCAATCGCAAT
>DASYEA010000929.1:0-3576 GCA_036499265.1 Schlesneria sp.
TTTGTCGGTCGGTGCGTTAGGGTTGGGTGGCCTCGCGTTGCCAGATCTGCTGCGGTTGCAGGCCAAGTCGGCCGAAGCGGGCCAAGTGATTGATCAGGACACGTCGGTGATTTTTGTGTGGCTGCCGGGCGGCCCGCCACACATGGACATGTACGACATGAAGCCGAATGCGCCGGCGGAATACCGCGGTGCGTTTCATCCAATCCCGACCAACGTTCCAGGATTGGACGTCTGTGAACTGATGCCACGACATGCGGCGATTGCTGATAAGTACGCCGTCATTCGCTCCGTCGCTCACAACTTCGCGGATCACGGTGGTGGCCACAAGCGGATGATGACCGGCCGCGTTCCCAAGACACCCGTCGATACCGTGAACGACGCCCCCGCCACGGGATCAGTCGTCGCCAAGTGGCGCGAGCACAAGTCGATTGGCATCCCAAACTACATCTCGATGAATCCTGGTGGACGCACGAATGATGTGTTCGCCCAGGGTGCCGCCTACCTGGGCAATGCGTATCTGCCGTTCAACGTGGAAGGGGACCCGCTCGCCCCGAACTTCGTCGTGCCGAACATCTCGCCAGTCGCGGAAGTCGCCAAACGATTGGACGACCGAATGAGTCTGCTGGGTGGGCTGGATCGCATCGAACGCCAGATCGATTCTTCCCGCGTCATGGACTCGATGGATCGCTACCAGCACCGCGCGGTTGGGATGATCACCAGCGACCGAGCCCGCAAAGCATTCGATCTCACTTCCGAGCCCGAGTCGGTCCGCAATCGCTATGGCCGTCATTGCTGGGGTCAGCGAGCCCTGATGGCACGCCGACTGGTTGAAGCCGGCGTTAGTTTCGTCACCTTGGTGATGGAAAACCCTTATCAGTCTGGGATCGAACATCTGAAGCAGGGGGTCTACAACTGGGACTCGCACGCAGTCAACTGTCACATCTGGGACGACCTGAAAGTCCGCCTGCCGATCTACGACCAGGCGGTGACCGCCCTGATTGAAGACATCTATCAACGAGGGATGGATCGTCGCACTCTGGTTCTGGTCACGGGCGAATTCGGTCGGACACCGCGACTGGAAAGCACAGTCGGCTCTCAGACTGGCGTGATGCAACCGGGTCGCGATCACTGGCCGCAGGCGATGTCGTTCATCATGGCCGGTGGAAGTATGCGAACAGGCCAGATCATCGGTTCGACGAATTCCAAGGGCGAACACCCCGCGGATCGACCACTGACCCCGAACGACCTGTGGGCCACGGTCTATCGACATCTTGGGGTCGACTATACCGATTCGTTCCCTGACTTCCGCGGTCGCCCGATGCCGATCCTGCCATTCGGGGAACCGATCCACGAATTGCTGCCGACATAAAAAAACCGCTGGCGGTTTGAAGACCACCAGCGGCGTTATAGTTAACTAATCTAGGATCTCGGTCACGATGCCCGAGCCGACGGTCTTGCCGCCTTCGCGGATCGCGAAGTGGCAACCCGTGTTGATGGCGACTGGTTTACCCAGATCCACCGTCAATGTGACGTTGTCTCCTGGTACCGCCATCTCTTGACCATCAGTCAATTGAGTGCGGCCAGTGGTATCCGTCGTGCGGAAGAAGAACTGCGGCGCATAACCGTCAAAAAACGGCGTGTGCCGTCCTCCTTCCTCATGACTCAACACATACACCTGAGCCTTAAATCGAGCATGAGCCAGGATCGAACGAGGAGCCGCAATCACCTGCCCACGTTCAATGTCGACGCTTTTAATCCCACGCAATAGCAGGCCGACGTTTTCGCCGGCCGACCCGCAGGACTGCGGCTTGTTGAACGCTTGCACACTGGTGACGACGCTCTCCAGCGTTCCACCCAAACCCAGGATCTCGACCTTATCACCCGGCCTGATTTCACCTTGTTCAATCCGACCAGTCGCGACAGTGCCTCGCCCATCAATGGTAAAGATCCCTTCGATGGGCATCAGGAACGGACGATCGACCAGGCGCTCCGGAACGGGAAGACCGTCCAGGGCCGCCAGCAGATCGATGATGCATCGACTGGCATCAGGATCGGCAGGATTGAGCATCGCCGCCCGAGCACTTCCCCGAATGAACGGAGTCGTCTCACCATTGAAGCTATACTGAACGAGCAGGTCGCGCGTTTCCATTTCGACCATTTCGACGAGTTCCAAGTCGTCGACCAGATCGATCTTGTTGATGAACACGACCAGGTTCGGAACGCCGACTTGCCGAGCCAGCAGGATATGCTCGCGCGTCTGCGGCATTGGTCCATCGGTCGCCGACAACAACAGCACACCACCATCCATCTGAGCCGCGCCGGTAATCATGTTCTTGATGTAGTCGGCGTGGCCGGGGCAATCGATGTGCGCGTAGTGACGCGTCTCGGTTTCATACTCGACGTGGCTGGTGGTGATGGTGACGACCTTCGTCGGATCGCGAACCGTACCTCCGGCCGCAATGTCGGCGTAGGCCTTGGGCTTGGCGAGACCCTTCGATCCTTGAACAGCCAGCAATGCGGCGGTCAACGTCGTCTTGCCGTGATCAATGTGACCGATAGTCCCCACGTTCAGATGCAGCTTGCTCCTCATCGCAATTCGATCCTTGCCTCCAGTCGGAGGCGCTCACAGAACGAGATGCCGGGTCCAATCGTGAGATCTTTTTGTACGACACGTAACGCCAGAACCCGAACAACTCCCAGTGGTCCCAGATGGAATCGAAGTTCCGCAGCATGCTAAGGTGGTTTTCATCGATTTCACCTGCGACAACACACTAGACAACGCGCGCGGCCATCCGGTTCACCTGAGCCGGGCATCCGATCGTGGTACAATCGAGTCAACGCGGGGCGGCTGATCCCCGTTTGGGTGGGCGACCTGAAGCCCACTCTTCCCGCGTTTTTTTTGAATTCAGGGGCGGCAATCAGGAGCCGATGATGGCAGTGGCACAACAGGACTGTGAAGAAATTACCAGTATTGCGATTGCGTGTCTGGATCTCTGTATCACGGCAGAGACGAAAGCAGCGATAACTGAAGCCGCAAAACACAGCGAGGCAATCGGCAGGAAGGCATACGAGAGGCTGGTAGTCGACTCGCTCGTGATCAAGCAAGAGTGCAGCGACCTTTCCGACCGCTGGGATCGTATCTGGTCAACAGAATTAAAAATGCACTACGTTCGAAGCGTCCCGTCAGGCCAACGGCAACAAGGTACTGACCTGATTTTGGCGTGTGAATACGCAGTAAGGCGATGCAAGACCACCGTGGCGCTGCTGGATCAGTACCTGGAAGGGACTGGAACGCTGATTTTCAATGATCCGATCAGGCTCACTAATGATGAGATCTTCGCAGAGTTCTCCGCGGCAACTTCTGGTTGCGTGAGTCACCCTGAACCAACGCAGGTGCCGGATAGCTCACCGGATCTGGTTAAGAAGCTGACCTATCCCGGATTATTCATGAATGGCCAATGAAATGACCTCCGAGTGCGTAGAAGTGTTTACGAACAAGACACTTACACACAACAAGGAGGTCGAAGATGAGTTTACAGGGTGTTTTGCCGTTTGTCTTTGATTTGAAGGCCAAAA
>DASYEA010000930.1:0-5152 GCA_036499265.1 Schlesneria sp.
TCACGTCGTCGACGATGCAGAGTCGCTCGTGATTCAAGACCCAACTAGAGGTGATGGACTTCCTTTCCACGCGAAAGTCGTCGGCACTTCGAAAGAGCTTGATATCGCCTTACTAGAGTGCCGCCAGTTGAAAGCGCCCGCAATCCCTGTTAACACGACACCAGTGAGCCGCGGTACAGAAATAATGGCGTTTGGATTTCCCGCGGCCTCCGTCTTCGCTAAGGGGCTGAAGTCGACGCGCGGCACCATCACCGGTCTCCCCTCGGATGCCACAGAAAAGATGCTCGTCCTGGATGTTCAGGTCAATCCTGGCAACAGCGGCGGACCACTATGCGATCGTAGCGGCCGCGTGGTCGGGATCGTGGCAGCCAAGGCCATCAATTCGACGCTTGCCGAAAGCTACGGCTCGGCAATTCCCATCAACGACGCCCTGCCATTCATCAAGCAACACATTCGCGATTATGCCTCACCGAAACCGGAAACAAAAACGGCCGAATGGACCGATGTCGACGCAGTGATCAGTCCGTCGACAGTGATGATTCTAATCCAGAAAAAACAATAGCTTCACGATCAAGCGAACGGGCAGCAGTGCTGCCCGTTACAGCAACGAACCAGAATAACCGCCCCGAGAATCAAGATGCCGAAATCGACGATACCGATTGGAATTGATCTGGGAACCACGTTCTCCGTGGTTGCCTATATCGACTCGACAGGTCGCCCCTGCACCATCACGAACGCGGAAGGTGATCTGATCACGCCGAGTGTTGTGCTGTTGGATGGTGCCTCTTCAGTCGTCGGAAAAGAGGCGGTCAAAGCGGCTGGGATGGAACCAGAAAAAATCGCCGACTTCGCCAAGCGCGACATGGGCAGCATGTTCTATTCGAAAAAAGTCGGTGGCGAGCAGCTTCCCCCGGAAGTCATTCAATCGTTGATTCTCGAGAAATTGCGGAAGGATGCAGAACTGAAGCTCGGCCCGATCGACAGGGCGGTCGTCACCGTCCCCGCGTTCTTCAACGAGCCACGTCGAAAAGCGACACAGGATGCGGCTCAGTTGGCCGGGTTGCAGATCCTCGACATCATCAACGAACCAACCGCCGCGGCAATCGCGTTCGGTTACCAGGTCGGTTTCCTCGACGAGAAGGGCGAGGCAAAACAGAAGGAAACGATCCTGGTCTATGACTTGGGCGGCGGAACATTTGACGTGACGGTAATGGAGATCGCCGGCACAGATTTCACCGCTCTGGCCACTGGCGGAGATGTCTTCCTCGGCGGAGTGGACTGGGATCGCCGTCTCGCTGAACACATCGGCAACAAGTTCCGTGACAAGCATCACGGCTTCGATCCTCGGCAGGATGCCTCTGGAAATCAGCGGTTGTTGAAAGAGGCCGAAGACACGAAGCGCGCACTGTCGGCTCGCGAGCAGGTGACCGTCTCCTTCGAGCATGTTGGTCAGGGAATCCGCCTGCCAATTTCAAGAGTTGAATTCGAAGAGATGACGGCAGATCTGCTGGAACGAACGCGATTCACAATCAAGAGCGTCCTGAAAGAAGCGAAGCTGCAATGGACTGACATCACGCGTCTGCTGCTGGTCGGCGGTTCCAGTCGGATGCCGATGGTCCAGCGCATGCTCGAGGAAGAATCCGGCCTGAAGGTCGACCGATCGCTTTCACCAGACGAAGCAGTCGCCCATGGTGCCGCTCTATATGCAGGCTTATTGATTGCTCGCGAAGAACCTCAAGCTGCCGACGCGCCGCCGAAGAAGCCTGCGATGAGCGTGAAAAACGTCAGCTCCCACGATCTTGGCGTCCTGTCGAAGGATCCCGCCACGGGCCGCTCCATGAATTCGGTCATCATCCCGCGAAACACGGTGTTGCCAGTCACCAAGGGCAAACGCTTTCGCACGGCGAAACAAGGTCAGAAGACCGTGGTGATCAACGTCATCGAAGGAGGAGATTCGGCCGGCAGAAACTCGACGCCGATCGGCCGTTGTACAATTCACGGATTGCCGCCCGACCTGGCACCGGGGATGATCGTGGAGGTCTTCTTCACCTACGGCGAAAATGGTCGGCTAAAAGTTGAGGGGCGATTGCCCGAGTTGAAACGCAAGGCGATGCTTTCTATCGAGCGAGCAGGCGGAATGAACGATGACAAGTTGAACGAATGGGGCGAGAAATTGAAGGCCAGCCGCAAGTAAGGATGCTTCCTCTCGGCCGCATGTCGAGCCACGGACTTAGAAGGTTGTCAGATGTCGATTCGATTGGAAATCGATGGCCAAGCCGTCATCGAATTTGAAGAAGAGAACATTGTGCTTGGCAGTGACCCTGCCTGCACCGTGCCATTTCCTCCAAGTTCTGAACTTGCGCCCAAACATGCCGTCATTCGCAAAATTGCGGGTCGTTGGATCGTGGAAGTTCGCGGCGGCGATTCAATCCGGGTGGGCGACGCCGAACCGACACGAATGCACTGGCTGAGTCCGGGCGACATTATTCGCATGACGGACGGTGGTCCGACCGTCCAGTTCGAGCCACCACAACGAGCAACTAAGACTGCAGGTCGACGAAGCAGTACCGAGATTCCCATCCAGCCAAAACCCTCCGCTCGGCGAAGCAGTGGCGAGATCCCCGTTCAGCCAAAGCCTGCCAATCGTCCCAAGTCCGAGACGATCGATAGCTTTCAGTTGTCGAAACCAAAAACAATCTCGATGCCGGCATTTGATCAAGCTGTCGAACTCGATTCTGTGAAATCGAAGCCCCAACCCAAATCGACTCCTTCCGCGGCGTCCGTTGAGTTCAACGAGGCACCCACACCGGAAATGCGTCCGTTGCCAGCACTCGGGAAATCCAGTCCCTGGCTCGGCACCGCGACGACCACCGCTTCATCCGCTTCAAAAGATCGAGCACGACGCCGCTTGTGGATGCAGGCCGGCGGTGCAGCCGTCTTCGTAATTGCGGCTACTATTTTCTTGATGTCCGGCCGCAATCCTCCCAAGAAACAACTCGACCCGATGTCACCGGCTGAAACGACGACATCTGCCACGCAAGCTCCCAGCATCCCAAGCACACAGCTACCGCCGAAGGTCCCCAATGAAACGCCCTCACTCACCGAGAACTCCGAAAAACCGTCAACTCCAAAGCCGGATCCAGTCGTCTCGAAGCCTATTGATCCAGCGTCGCAGTCTCTGATAACAACGCCGTCAAAAGCGCCGGCGAAGGCACCCTCCGCCACTTTGGTTGCAGTACGGGATGGAGTCTACGCAGTGTTCGCAAAGCTTCCAGATCGTGACATTTATTACCGCCTGGGGACAGCCTGGGCTGCCTCGAAGCGCCATCTGGTGACCAGCGGAGCCGTCGCCCTCGCCGTGGAGGGACTGAAAAACGAAGGAGCTTCGATCCTCATCTCACAGCCATTCCAGGAAAACCCGATTCCCATCAAGGGTGCTCGAATGCACGCGGCCTATTCGAATGCCGTCGAGCGTGCTGCGGCCGCCAAGGCTCGAATGGAGGACGAATCGCGAACTCCCGCAAAAGGTGCGGATGACCAGGATGAGACGCCGGCAGCAGAGTTCGCCAAGGCGCTCGCCAATCAAGCCCGCTTCGACCTTGGCGTGCTGGAAATCGAAGCGGGACAACGTCTGCCAATGTTCTTGAAAATGCAGACCGGAGATATGGCCGATGTCTCGAAAGCGGATTTTCTGCTCGTCGGATTTCCCTTTACTTCTGATCAACCTCAGATCGATGGGGTCCACAAGACCGGGGACGTCAAAGAGCGAGTCGCCACGAAGAGTACCGCCGTCAAAAATGAAAGCGACCTTTCATTGACTATGAGGTTCACTGCGGATGTTGTCGACGAAATCTGGTCTGGCAGTCCTGTCTTCGATCGCAGTCAACGAGTCATCGGCGTTTATTCTCGGCCGGCGATGCCCGCTCAAGAGAAGGAAACCCCTCAAAAGCGCCGCCACGCTATTATCTGGCTTGGCCGGCTTCGCGAATTTGCACCCGATTTAGAGTAGCTTCCGCGCGGCTACTATTTGCGATACAGACGAGGATAGCACCACAGCGCACGGTCCCCTCTGCCATCGCCAAGATCGGCCACCCGAAGTTCGACCGTCTTGGTTTTAGCGGGCAACTTAACATCGATGGGCACAATACCCGCCTGCGGACTTTCATAGATCCGTTTGGCATCGGCCCACACCTCGTATTTCACATGGCTGCTCCACACGCAGTATCCGATCGCCGTGAACCGGCTCATTCCTTCAGGAACCTGGTATGTCACCGTGGATGGAGCGTGGTTAAACAAGAATTCTTCACAAAGTGTCGCATCGTGAAAACTGACGGGAATGTAGCGATTGCCGCCGATAGGTTTGTTGTGAGTGACTGGGCCTGCGGCGGTGCCGGAGGCTACTGCGAATTTAAGAGTGCCAGATTTGCCGTCCAGCATCTTCTCGGTCACTCGATCAGAGCCGACCGCATGGTATCGGGGATAGCACCAGTGCGTTTGATCATAGTCATTGTTTCCACATTCGTCTGCAACAAGTTCCAACAATGTCGCCTTCGGTGGGATGTCGACCCTGATGATCTCGAGCCCAGTCTCTGCTGAGCGATAAAGTTCTTCACCATCGATCAACACCACAAACTTGGCGGAGTGGCTCGCGGGATTGTACCCAATAACCGAAAAGCTCTTCGCGCCATTTGGGATATTACACTTCAGACGCGATGGTGCGTGCGCACCATAGAATTCGTCGCAAACTTTGAAATCATGACTGATCATCGGCCAGACCTCGTCTGCTGAAACAGCGAAAGGAGCTTGGTTGACGGTGAACTTGGCCCAGCCCGCTTTCACGGCGCTCGCCTCTTCACCGACAAGTCGCACATAGCCGTTCTTCAAATCTTTGTCGCGGTCCTCTTGCGTGATCACGTCTCTTCGAACGGAGCCCGACAGCGAACGCACGCGAACCTTGTGGAACGTCAGTCTGTTGTCGTGGCTACCGATCCACGGATGCTGCAACATCGTCACGTCCCACAAGCCATTCTCGCGGTAGTAGAGGTTTTTCGGGTTACCGTCCCATGTGAAGTAATCCTTGTTGTCATCCCAGTCGACATTGAACGAAGCCTGATTTCCGTCTTGCCGCACTCGGATAAAAACGCGATGTCGT
>DASYEA010000931.1:0-4876 GCA_036499265.1 Schlesneria sp.
TGCAATGCCCTAGCTAGAGGGCGGGTGGGTTACAGCCACTTAGGCACGCCAATGCCCAGCCGACGCGTTGATTCATTCTTCATGTGCCCAAGGCGGGATTCGAACCCGCAAACACTCGTGTTTAAGACGAGTTGCTCAACCGTTGGCATACCTGGGCGCAACCGCAGTGGACTCATCGGGACTTGCACCCGAATCCTCGGTTTGCAGGACCGAGATCTTTCTATTGGACCATGAGCCCGCAACTTCCGTGGCGACTCGGAAGCACGGAAGCCGTGGGACTCGAACCCACAAACGGTGTTAACCGTCGCCTGTTTTCAAGACAGGTTCCTCATCCGGTCGGATGGCTTCCCAAACAATTGTGGGGGCTGGAATCGAACCAGCGGACTCGTGGTTCAAAGCCACGGATTTCTACCAGCAGAAACTACCCCACATCAAAAAGTGCCCTGCGGGAATCGAACCCGCCTGTCCAGATTGGAAGTCTGGCACCTCTGCCACTCGGCCAAGGGCACGTGACTCTGCTTCCCAACCTCACCGAGATTGGGACGCAACGGAAGCCGTGGGACTCGAACCCACAACAAGCATCGCTCGCACCTGCTTTCGAGGCAGGTTCCTCATCCAGTCGGATGACTTCCAGCGCCTTCCGTGTTGCCACGGGAGGCGAGAGTGTAGATGAGGGAAAGTAGAGAGTAGGTAATCCAATTCGCAGCACTTTTTCTCCACTCTCTATTTTCTCCCTTCTACTCTCTGGGTCCTAATCGCGAAGCGATTTGGATGCTGCGGCGACAGGAATCGAACCTGTGAAAGGGCGGTTAACAGCCGCCTGCCCGTACCAACACGGACTCCACCGCAATAGTTACCTTCGATTGGGACCAGACGGACTTGAACCGTCACCTGCTCGGTTAAGAGCCGAGTGTGCTGCCGCTAACACCTTGATCCCGGCATCGATTCGTCGTTTAAAGAAGCCAAGTCGAATCACACGAGTAACGAAAAAAGCCCGGTGTCCTTTGCGTGACACCGGGCTTTTTCAAGCTACCGTTTGGCTTTTGGCCGATGTCACGTGCGCAGACGATAGAGGGACTTCGCGCTCTGCGAACTGGTTGCTCCCTGATTCCCAGTTCGTTGATTCCGGGAGAGAGACAATGCAGATCGCGCGGCGAGACTACCTGCCGATTGGGCAAGCCCACTCTTTAATTCGCTGCGGGACATCGACTGTGAAAAGATCATGATCTGCGAAACTTTGCTAGTGGTTGATAGCGGATGCCAACTGTTTGGCGACTTGCATCACCGTCACAATAGAGATGCGCGAGGACGCAAATAAGTTCGCGAGATTTCTGCGTTTCTTCGCTTTTTTCGAAGTCGGACAACTTGCCTACTTCTTAACGGCGTCGCACACCAGTCGGTAGAAGTCGGCAATATTGTGACCTTGACCGGGTGGCAGGTCCGATTGCCGGATGACCACCAGATTAAGGCTCGGAACAATCAGGATGTTGTTGTCCAGATGGCCCAGTGCCGCGAAGGCATCTTTCGGAACATGGGGCCACTTGGTCGTGGTGTTGTTCCACCAGAGGTATCCATATGACTTGTTCAGGTCTTGCGAGGGGCCGCTCGATTCTTTCAGCCACGCAGCCGGCACGAGTTGCTTGTCATTCCACTTTCCTTCGTGCAAGACCAATAGGCCGACTCGCCCCAATGAACGAGCATTCGTATGCCAGCCCGAGTAAGGCAGCGACAACTCTTCGCGTCGTTCCCATGTCCAATCACTGGAAGTAATGCCAATCGGCAGAAAGACGCGTTCGTTTAAGACTTCGTCGATCTGGTGGCCTGTCGCCTTCTTGAAGACGGGACTAAGCAGTGCCAGCCCGGTGTTGTTGTAGTCCCACTTCTTACCCGGTTCGTGATCCATCGGAGCTGTCTGAGTCACATAGCTGAACAAGTCCTGACGCTGCCCAATCTTTGGATCGTTGTGAACTCCAGAGGTCATGCTCAGCAACTGCTTGACGGTGATCGCTCGTTTCGTTTCCGGGCTGGCATCAGGAATGTATTTTCCGACTGTTTGATCCAGAGCCAGTTTTCCGTCGGCGATCGCCAGCCCGGTCGCCATGCTCGACAATGACTTCGTGGTGGAATAGGCGGCAAACTTTGACTTTTCGTCGGCCCCGCCAAAATACCACTCGCTCACGATGCGGCCGTGCCGGATGACGACTCCCGTTTTACTGTTGTGCAATTCCAGCCAGGCTTTGGCATTTTCCAGGGCCGTCGCGTCCAATCCCTGACTGGCGGGTGAGGCAACTTCCCATTGCTCAGTGGGCCAAACCGTTTGCGCCGGTGCTTGTTGACTACACAGGCCGACGAACAACAGCGCATACGCCAAACGATGTCGCATTCCGAACCCCTCCGCTAGAAGATCTGTGGTGGTTATTGACTGACCGGGGCACCCTGGCCGGATTGGTCGAGTCATCCATCACTTTTAACATTCCGAGCAGCGAATTACTGCCAAGACGTTCATTCTCGGCGACTGACGGCGTTAGGTTACGGATAAGGCTTGCGATTCTGTTAGCGGAAAATCGTGTGGTGACGGTTGTAGTGGCCATGCCATAGATATGAAGTGACCACCTGCCTATCTGATCCGATGGTGCGGGAATCTCCGAATCTATGGGTCAGAACAAGCGACGCAACGAACATTCAGCCGGTGGCGGAATTGATCCGACCCCTACAGTAGTTAAGGACTGCGATTCAGGGAGGAATCCGTTCAATGCGTTGGCTCATCATCCTCATTGTCATCGGTACGACATCCTTCTCACGAGGCGATGAAGTTCCGCCAGCTCCGGACGAAACCATTCCGGGCATGACGCTCGATGAGTGCATCGCCTGGGCTCAGATGCGCCACCCGCGTCTTGCCGAAGCGGGCTTCCAAATTGATGAAGCTCGTGGCGATGCCCTGCAGGCGGGCCTCTATCCCAATCCGCGCATCGACAGCGGTAATCCTCAAACAATTGGACCGCAGAAGACGACGATTCTGACGACCGGTTTGACGCAACGAATCGTGACCGCTGGCAAGCTGAAATTAGATCAAGCTGCCGCGACCGAAGCCGCACGGCAAGCCGAATGGAATCGAGTTCGCGCCCGTTATGACGTTCTCACCCAGGTGCGACAGGAATTCTTTACCACGTTGGCGGCTCAACGGCGGCAATCGCTATCGGAAAAGCTGCTGCTACTTGCCGAGCAATCAGAGAAGACCGGATCGAATCTGTTCAAGGCCGAGCAAGTCAGCGAGACAGACGTCCTGCTGTTGCGTGTCGAACGCCGTCGCGCCGAGCTGGCCTTGCGATCGAACGAGCTTGCCGTGCGAGCCCAAAAACGCCAATTGGCGGCAACGATGGGCGTGACAGATCTGACGATTGCCTCCGTTTCAGGAAGCCTGTCGGTTCCGCTGCAACAATTTGATTCCGAGCAATCGCTCATGCAGATTGTGACTGGCAATTCTGCCGTTCAAATCGCCCTGCTCGACATCAGTCGGACGCAATTCTTACTCAGACGAGCCGAAGTACAACCGATCCCGGATTTGACAGTGCAGGGGGGCTTTCAATACCAATATGCCACCAATAACACTCAGGGTCTGGTAGGTGTCTACATTGATGTCCCGATCTGGGATCGAAACCAGGGAAATATCGCTGCGGCTCAGGCAGCCATCTTCCGTGCCCACGCCAACCGCGAATCCGTGCAGTTGGATTTGACCAAGCAATTGGTCGAGGCCCTGCAGAACTATCAGATCGCTGAAGTGACAGTAAAAAGTCTCGAAGAGGGTATTCTTCCCGATGCCATGCGAACCCTGGAGCTGGTCCAAAAGGCCTACGCCCGAGGTCAGTTCGATATTACGCGGTTGCTGCAGACACAGCGGTCCGTGTTCGAAGCCAATCTCGATTATGTTTCTGCTCTGGAAAATCGCCTACGTGCAGCCGCCGTCATCGCAGGGCTTTTGCAGTTAGATCAATTTCCTTGATCCGCCTTCGTGATCAGCCCGAGATTGTGTACTTGGGAGGGCGAGGCTCCCGCCGAGCCGCGCATGTTATTGCGATTCCATCGACATGCGCGGCTCGGCGGGAGCCTCGCCCTCCCAATGATGCTTGTCAGTGGCCCATTCCAGCAACTTCTGGTGGCTGGCGGTTGCCGTAGAAACTGTACAACACAGGCAGCAGGTTGATCAGCAGCAGCGTCATCGTCATGCCACCAACGACAACGATGGCCAGTGGTCGTTGAGTCTCGGACCCGATCTGCGTTGAGATCGCTGCTGGCAGCAATCCGAAAATTGCGGCGAGCGCGGTCATTGTCAGTGGGCGGATCAACTTGTCCACACCGTCCACCAACGCGTCAACCAGCGGCACGTCATGGGAACGAGCCGCATTGAAGCGAGCAATGAGCAGCAGGCCGTTCATAATCCCCACCCCAAGCACCGAAATGAATCCGACACCTGCCGAGATATTGAAGTTGACCCCTGACAGCAACAGCGCCCAGATCCCACCGATGCACATCACCAACACGTTCGACAAGACAACAACAGCATCAAGCAACGAGCGTAGCGCCAAATAGAGCAGCACGACGATCAGGACCATCGCCAGTGATGACGCGATGACCAGACGATGCACCGCCTCCTGCATTTCCTGGAACTCACCGCTCCACTCCGCGGAGTAGGGCTCCTTCAAGAACGGTTTGGTTTTCTCTTGCGCTTCGGCGACCGCTCCGGCCAAATCGCGACCGCGAACGCTAAACTTCACTGCGATCAGGCGGCTGGCCTTTTCTCGATAGATCGTCGAAGCGCCAGAACGCACGAACGTCCCATCTTCCTGGGGTTCGCCTTCTGCCGTCAGCGGGGTCACCA
>DASYEA010000932.1:0-6900 GCA_036499265.1 Schlesneria sp.
CAGTGGTGGTATGTTGATCTGAAGCTCGTTGTTTATTGCGGGCGAGTTGCCTTGGTCGTTCGGCGATTGTTACTTGTTGGAGAATAGAGATGGCAAATGCCAAGAAGAAGAATGGAATTCTGCCACCACCGCCACCGAATCGGCTGGTGTCCGTTCTCGAAGACCCGCCGCGGAAGAACGTGCTGCTACTCACCTGCATGGATCAGAGGCTTCTGGACGAAACCGTCCGATTTATGAACGAGCTGAACCTGAACAACCGATACGACCAAGTTGCCTTGGCCGGCGGAGCGATGGGTGTCCACCGTTTGCCAGAGAATCCAACCGATCCCTGTGGAACCTGGTGGGCGGTGTTCACGGCACACCTGGCGACGGCAATTAACAAGCTGCATCGTCCGATCAAGGACGTGTTCTTGCTCGACCACTTGGACTGTGGGGCATACAAGGAACTGCATCCCGTCGAGAGAATTAGAAATAAGTACGCCAAGGCCAGCTTGCTGAAGATGCGTGAACTCCATGGAGACGAATTGTCGGCGTTGGCCTGCCGGGTGCATGAGTTCTGTGAAGAGCAGTACCAATCGACCAAAGACGAGGCTTGGGAACACATTCGCGTATCATGTTTCGTCGTGGACCTGCGCGGACACGTGACTCAGCTCGATGGTTGATGGCTGCGGTCTTTGATGGAGCGGTTAGCGATCGAAGGCCTGTCATTCATCTTGGGCAAGTTGTTTTAAGCTTTGGTGAGTGGACCATGAATGATTCATCGGGCATCACACCGCCTCATGAACAGTTTGGCTACACCGTGGTCGAGCGCGCTTTGTCGGGCGAAGGCCTTCGTCCATGGGAGAACGACTACGCGCGGCTTTTCTGGCAATCCCTGGAAGTTCACAATGGTGGGTTCGCGCAGTGGATTGGGAATACCGGAGTCGAGGGTGCATTGGAAACTCTGGAAATACTCGACCGACGGGGGTTTTTCGAGTCGCATCGCGTCACCAAACTGGCGTTTGAACTCGTAAAGTTGGATTCCTACAACGGGAAATTATCGTTTTACGAATACCTCGGAGCGAATGTCGGTGATTGGTTCGAGCGACTTCGTGGTTTGGACGAGGCTTACTGGAACGATGCGGACGTCTTCGACAAGAAGTTGAATGAATTGTTCCGGGTCAACACGGAGCAAGCTGACGACGTCAAGTAGTGGTCCGTCCATCCTGAATGACATGCATGAAACATCGGTGGTGAAGCGCAATCCGCGACTTTCCATTTCGAGCAAGAATGACATATAGAGACAAATCGACCACTACTACCCTGGTTTTGCGCGGTATCACGCCATTGCAGGCGGCCCGGCAGGTCAGCTGTTTCGTTCGGTGGGCGATATGGACGCAACGGATCGAGTCGCTGCTGAATTTGACCGGTCGGTGGCATTGGGGCGCGAGGGCGTTGCATCGCGACCGATGGCAGAGCGTTATCTCTACTACATCGTTGCGACTCGCTGTGACATCGACATCGGCGGCTTTTCGTCAGTCTATGAAAAAAGTCTTACGGCCGACGAGATTCAGATTCTGATCGACGGACTGGGGCGGATCGGTGAACGGCAACTCGCAGACGAATTTCGCCGAGGATACGATTTGATGCGCGCGAACGGTTTCACAAGCGACGTATGAAGAGCTCAACGCGATGGGTCGCTTCGTCGCCGACCAGTTGTGGGATTTAGACGACAGGCTCGCGAATTTGCTCGACGACGTGGCGGGCCCCGACACCCCGTAAGCCGCTCGTCGTGATGAGAACGGGACGCGTGGATGTTCATCCGGCCAGAGAACGCTGCGCGTCGGATCATTGGGGCTTGAACTGGATGGCCGTGCTGGAGACTTCCACATCCTTGCCGCGTAGATACTTGTCAAAAAACGTGCGGTATCGTTGCTGAACTTCTGGGGTTTTGAAATTGCCGTGCAAGCCACCCTCCACGGGGACCAGAGTTGCACTGGCACCTGCGGTTTCCAGTGCTGCGGCGAACGTCGCTGCCTGATCAAACGGAACGTTAGGGTCTTTGGTTCCATGAATAATCAGGAATGGTGGATCATTGCGAGTCACATGAGTCATCGGTGAGGCTTGCTGAGCCAATTCCCTGCGTTCTTGCAGCGGGCCACCAATCAGTCGCGATTCCGGAGAATTGGCGCGGTCATGATTGCCACCGAGCGTGAGCAGATTGGTCGGTCCGAAAAGGTCAACGACGCAACTGACACGACTACTGTACAAGAGATGCTCGCCCAATTTCCCTTCCAGCGCCGCGACATCCCCCGTTGTTCCCAGCAGCGATGCCAGGTGCGCTCCCGCCGATGGTCCGATGACGCCAATGTGATCACCGTCCAGGTTGTACTTCCTCGCATTCACCCGGATCCAGCGAATCGCGGCCTTGCAGTCGTGAATCTGAGCGGGCCATTTCACTTCGTCACTCAATCGGTACCCAATCGCCACGACGGCATAGTCGCCACTCCCAGCCAAATCGACGGCAAATCCAAGTCCTGACTTCTTGCTCGGGTTCTGAAATGCCCCATGAATAACGACCACGACGGGCAACGGCTGATCCGAAGAGGGTGCCTTCGGTCGATACAGATCCAGGCGTTGCCGCGGGTTGTCTGTCGCCGCATAGGGGATGTCAAATTCCAAGGTCAGCCCCTCGGGGGCCTCCGGCGCGGAGCCTTCCGCCTTGGGCGGCTCGGCCGCTGGTTGAGCAGCGACGGGCAGGCCGACGAACAATATTGCAATCATCGCGAGCAGACGGACCATACGAAATCCCTATGACGATATGCCGAGCATTCGGGGTCATTGACGACACGACGCAGGTTACTGTTCTCGAGACAAAAAAGACACCGTGTCTGGGGGGGGGGTTAGTCAGCGGCAATTGCGTTTTCAATCTGAGGTGACGCGGATTCAGAGCCTGCGAAATCGTGGCACACATCAGTCAACTTGTTTCGCATTCGATCGACCGTGGGCTGTCGAACGAGTCAGTTCACTTGACCCGCACTCGCTAGCGGTTCAGAGTGATAGTGTGTTGATTGGAAGCTTGTCATTGATTGCGGGCGAGTTAACCGTGGTCGTTCGGCTGGAGAGAGCGATGACGAACAATCGCAAGACTGAAGATCACGAATCATGTTTTCCGACTGAACAGGACTTTGATCCGACTGGACGGGATCCTGATGCGCGCTGGGCGTGGGTCAACTTCGGCAATTTGACAATCAAGGAAGCGGAACAGAAGTTGCGCGAGCGTGGCGATATGTACGCAGAAGCATTTGACGCGATGGGTGGAAAAGCTTTTGCGTTCTACTTCCCTGCTATTGATGGCCACCTCCGCAGCGTACCCCTTGAACATGATGAGAACGCTGATTTTCGGGGCACTTATATCGGTGATGATTATGCCGCACTCGGATTCTGCCATGCTATTTGTCGGCAATTTGAAAGAGACGATCGCTACGTGAAGCGGCTTGCGCCTCAGGTAATTGAACTGTCACTTTTCGTGCTGCAGAACATCGATCGCTTTGGTTGCGACATCCATGACAAACAACAAGTGGCGGATGCTTGGTTGGAGTTGAAGCACTTTCTCGAATCGATGACTCAGTGACTGACCCAGACCCGACGGAGGCGGTCGGTCGCTCCGTCTCTTCCTGGGACGTTCGGCGCAACTATTCCCGGGGGCAGACACGGCCTTGTCGAGGACTCCAAAACCGTGGCACCCATTAATCGAACGAGGAGATCAATTGCGCCGCTTGGGTTCAAACAGAGTGGTCTGCAATAAAGTCACTTGATAGCGCTTTGCTTGGCTGGTTTTCCCTTTGTGGGGATGACTTTTGGAGCATTCTTCTTTGTCGTGGGTACCTTCGTCTTTTTCTTGGAGACATTCTGAAGAACTGACGTTGGTGAAGGCGTGACCTGACCTCTGATGATGAATGACGGGTTGCTATCGCAGAGCTCTTGAAAAGGGGGGATGTAGGTGTCCGTGACACTGGAGTTCAACAGACCAAGAGAGACTGGCATGCCGACGCCGATCCCGTACCCCAAGCCAACTCCATTTCCAAGATTAGCGCCGTAGTAATCGCCATATCCATAGCCGGGCGGAATATATGAGAAGCCCTGAGCGGCGGCTTCGCGACACGTCGCGATACAGCAGACTAAGGCGACAAACGCAAGTGATTTCATTCTGAATTCCTTTGCTTTACGGATTGCTAGATCAAGCAACGCATCAGCGATTTGGGCCAGGCGGAGCATGAACATCAGACGCTTGCTCCGAGAATGCGATCGACACCTAAATAGATCCTCCAGAGCAACGGCGTGGCCTGTTTGGCGTTCGAATGCAACGAGACTCAGCGGCTTGGCAGGAGCCGCGCCCTCCCAAAAGACAGGCACTCCGATTGGGTTGTGGACTTAATTAGAAATCCCAAATTCGATCGAGATCGTGCAGCGCGCTTCCGTGGTTCTACTTCGATGCCTGAGCCTTCAACGTCTTTAGTTTGGCAGTGAAGTCGTCCGGCTTCATGCGGTCGGTGTTGCTCTTGCCAACGTAGCGGAATAGTTCTTTGCCTGAACTATCGAGCAACACCAGTGCTGGATAATGGACGGTTTGGCCATGAAACTTGTAGCCGTCGGGGATGCCGAATTCTGTCGCCAATCGGGCGTCCGGGTCACGATAAACGACTGGCAGGTCCTTCAATTCATCGTGGCTGAGTTTTCCGGCCCACGCTTTGATCGCCTCGTCGCTATCGGGCTTCAGAAACACGTGCAAGACGTCGGGAGTCTTGCTGGCCAGCTTGGCATAGTCATTGGTGTTCTTGATGCAATACGGACATTCAGTCTTCAGCAGGAAATGCAGTGCGATCAACTTGCCCTTCTGCTCGGACCGCGTAAATGTCGTGCCATGAGTCGGCGATTTGACGGTAAAGTCCGTTGGATTCTCTGCGCGGGCGGCGACCGCGATCAGCGAGAAAATCAAAACGAGTCCAGCTCTGTTGTTGTTTGTCGTCATTGGGGGTCATTTCGTTTCTTGCGAGAGGGGATGTGTGAATGGATTGGACGGAGTTCCAAATCTTGTTGAGCGAATGATTCTCGCCAAGCGGATGCATGGCCTTGCGACCACTATCAATTCGACGAGCGGAGATCACTTTTCCGCCAGCAGTTTGTTGACGGTTTCTTCGACGCTCTTGTCGCCCGTCGCACCTTTCCAATTGAGTTCGCCTGGCCACCAAAGCCGGATATAGCCGTGCTTGTCCACGACGTAGACGCATGGCCACATGGTATTGCCCCATGCTTGCCAGTTTTTCGAATCCAGATCGATCATGATAGGAAACTCTAAATCACTTTCTCGGGCCGCCGCTTTCACAGCGTTTGCGTCCCGCTCGCGACTCGTTTCCGGCGTTTGAATGCCGACCACGACAATGCCTTTGTCGGTCAAATCTTTGTGCCATCGACGGTAGATTCCATAGTTGGCATGACAGTTGTGACACTGAAACGCATAGAAGTGAACAAGCACGACTTTGCCTCGCAGTTCCCGCATGGTTAACGGTGAAGAGTTGATCCAGTGTTCCTCGGGAGCAAACTCCGGAGCCATCGCATAGATACGTTTCAGAGTGGTTGGGTCGAACGGATCGCCCAGCAACGACTTCAGCTTCTGCCGTTGTTCCGGGCGTAGGATATTCGTCTGCCCCTCTCGTTCGGCCTTCGTCGCTTTTTCTACTTTTTGTTGCAGACTCTTGAGGTCCGCATCGCCGAACTGGGTGCGCGACAAGGCCTGCATCGATTCGTCAGTGGTTCGCGCCAGCACCGCGAGTTTCTGTTGCTGAGAGGACTGCAGGCCGACTTGCTCCGCGATATCGCTGCGCAACAGCATCCTGCTCCCTTGGGCGTAGTATTCCAGTTGCCTGAGTCGTTGTTGCTGATCTTCTGTACCGGCTTTGCGGAACCATTCCCAAACTTGTGATTCCAATTTGCGGATCAGTACACGTTGCTGGTCGGCAGGCAAGATGCGCGCGGGAAACCACTGCGCATCTACGTTGTGAAGCAGGGCCTCCAATTCGCTCACTTGTTTGTCGGAGAGCTTCAAGTCCTTGTGAACCTCAGGTGCATGTACCAGACCCAGCAAATATTGAGGGATGAGGTTGTCGTAGGCTTTATTCGTTTCTTGGGCGACGAGGTTTTGCGGCATCGCAGTGAAAAGGGCGACGACACTCACGACGCAGCAGAATGTCTTCATAAGTAAGGTCTCACTTTCCAACAATCGGCGTGCCGCGAAATACGACGCCTCGACGTCACTTCCAGTTGGCGGGCAGGTGCAATCGAGCCTGATGCCGCAATCTACTCAAATCATGTGGATACCCGCCTCACACGGCAATCTGCTGTGCGACAACGATCCCGCCGACAACGGCGTTTGCGGATGAAGCCGGAAACCCATCTTGTGGTACGGAAATCCTGTATCACAAGCTCGCCAACTACTGGTTAGTCGTAGATGATTCCAGAACCTGACAGAAGTCCGACGAATTTTCTGAAAGCGATGCTGCGAATCGTCGTGCTGCAAGTTTGATACAGTTGTTTGTCTGTGGATATCGATATAATGCGGCGGCGTTTCGGGCTGTGTCTGACCGTAACCTTCTAAAGGAACGATTGTGCACGAAGAGCAACTCGACGCTGCTCCCCAGACGGGCCGTCCCGAACGTTGGTTCGAGGAACATGGTGATTATCTGTATGCCTTCGCCTACTCTCGTTCAAACGATCCTCAAGCTGCGGAAGACTTGGTCCAAGAGACATTGCTGGCCGCATTAAAAGCGACCCGTGCCTTTCAGGGACGATCGTCCGAACGGACCTGGTTGGTAGGCATCTTAAAGCACAAGCTGGTCGACTGGCTTCGCAAAACAAAGTTGG
>DASYEA010000933.1:0-2706 GCA_036499265.1 Schlesneria sp.
TGTTCCGAAGACTCCACACACCCTACACCAAGCCGATCGGTTAGAACGCGGGCCGGAATCTGTTATGTCTGTGACCACTAGTACTGCCAGCCTGACGGTTTCTTCCGGCCCTGACCGGGGGCAGACGTTTGCGCTGACCGAGGAGTTCATCCATATCGGCAGTGGTCCAGATAGTCAGGTTCTGCTGACGGATCCTCAGGTCAGCGAACATTTGGCATCTCTAGCCAATCGCAACGGCCGCTTCGCGATTTTCACACCGATTGGCGGCGCGATCACTGTTGACGGGAATTCGCTGGAAGCCGATCAATGGGTTTGGCTGCCGGCTCGAGCTTCCATCAAGCTGACAGCGAAGACCACACTGACATTTCAATCGAACGCGGCCGATGTCGCTGCCGCTGAGACGAAGTTGCCGGAAGCGGCTTTGCCTCCACCCAAGAAGTCGGCCGACAAGCGGCGTACCGCAACCAAGAAGGGTGAGACAACGACCGGTCGTGCAGTCGCGAAGTTCATCACGGATCGACCTGGCGAAACCCTGGTCCGACTGGGTGAGGACGGCCAACTGCCCGAGCTGTCTCTACAGGAAGTGACCGCGCCCAAGGCTGATAAACGTAAGCAGGCATCGCAGGGGAATCCGGCGATCATGTACGGTGCCCTCGGCTTCAGCGTGCTCGCCTCAGTCGCGATGATGTTCCTTGAACCTCCGTCATTCGAAGAGCAATCCAGTTCGAAGGCTCAGTCGCGAGAAGAGATCGCGCGCGCTTTCATCGGCGGCGAGAATGGCCCGACGAAACCCTATCAGAAGCTGTTACGTGAAGCGGGCCTGGCTCATTCGCGCGGTGACTATGCCAGCGAGCGATCGGCCTATCTGAACGTTCTCAGTCTGCTAAACTCAGAAGACAAGAATCCATTCACCGGAATCACCGGCAGCGCGGATTCCGACGAAGACCTCAAGAAATATCTTTCCGTCCTGCTAAGTCGTTAAGCCCAATTGGGCGATATCAATGACACCCAAAGAGATATCGCATCGAACTATGATGAAACTACCACTCCCACCGCTGTTTCTGATGCTGTTCTCATTGCCGGCATTTGCCGACGAGGCGAACACGCTGCCGCCTGCAGCCGACCGAGTCGTCGACTTCGTGAAGGACGTTCAACCGATCCTGAGATCGCGTTGCTTTGCCTGTCACGATGGTGCGAAGCAACGAGGTGGATTCCGGCTGGACGTGAAAGCGGCTGCCTTCAAGGGTGGCGAAAGCGACACGCCTGCGATCGTTCCTGGTAAATCGGCCGAAAGCCCACTGGTCCGATTCGTGGCGGGACTGGAAGAAGGGATGCTGATGCCTCCCGAAGGAGACCGCTTGACGGCCGCTCAGATCGGCCTGCTGCGCGCTTGGATCGATCAGGGTGCCAAGTGGCCCGACGATGCTTCCGCAGAAGATGATGTCGCTGGACATTGGTCGTTCCGACCTGTCGTGCGATCGGCCATTCCGCGAACGCCAAACTCCTGGACCAGGAATCCGGCGGACGCGTTTGTCGTTGATCAACTGAAGAAGACGATCCAGCTTGATCCATCCCCCGAAGCGGACCGCGCAACGTTGATCCGCCGTCTCAGTTTTGATTTGCTCGGCCTGCCACCCACGCCCGCCGACGTTGACGAGTTTGTCGCTGATACCAATCCCGATGCTTATGAACGTCTGGTTGATCGGCTGCTGGCATCGTCTCACTTTGGCGAACGCTGGGCTCGACACTGGCTCGACGTTGTCCGTTTCGCTGAAAGTGATGGGTTTGAAACCAATCAGCCTCGCCCCAATGCGTGGCCCTACCGCGATTATGTGATCCGTGCCTTTAACGAAGATAAGTCGTATACAAAGTTCATCGAGGAACAACTGGCAGGTGATGCGACGGGCGTCGACGAAGCGACAGGCTTTATCGTCGGGGGAGCATACGACCGCGTGAAGAGTCCCGATCCCGGCCTGACCGCGCAACAACGAGCCGACGAAATGCATGACATGGTCAGCACGACCGGGAGTGCGTTCCTGGGCCTGACGGTCGGCTGTGCGCGTTGCCACAACCACAAGTTTGATCCGATCTCGCAGGTCGACTATTACTCGATCAAAGCGATCTTCGCCGGAGTGCAGCACGGCGATCGCCCTATCAAGCCACTCGACTTCCAGCAACGCGAACAAAAGATCACGAAGGTCAAGGAAGAACTCGCCCGAGTCGAAGCCGCTTTACGAGCCTTCGAGCCGGTCGCCTTCACCGCACCATCAACTCGTGAATCGCCAGCCGATCTGCTGTTGGACGATGATACCGCTGATAGCACCTCGTCCGATCAACCGAGTGTCTCGCAATTCGTCCCACGCATTGGACTGGAGCCACATCGGCCCGGTACAGCTCACGGGCAGGCTAGCGACCCCGGTGATTCAAGCCGGTTCCCGAATCTGGGTCGCAACTATTCCTACTGGAAGAATGTCGCGGGTCGAGATGTCTTCAGTTGGAATCCGCATGTCGCTGGTGTGTACGATGTCTGGGTTTCGTGGGGTTGTGGCTGGATGACCCATGCGGCGGATGCTCGCTATGTCCTGGATCTGGACGGCGACTTGACCACCAAGGACGATCAGCGCGAGATCGCTCGCGTTGACCAACGACGATTTGCCGATGGGACCGGTGGCGACGAGCAGCAACCGCGGTGGAGCGGCTTCTTCT
>DASYEA010000934.1:0-2767 GCA_036499265.1 Schlesneria sp.
CACCCGCTGATAGTTTCCGCAAGTTCAAATGGTCACCGGCGCTGGAATCAACGCGCCCCGACTTCCACTGCGGACGATTGCTCTGTAAAAACTGGGCGTCGGTCGGCGCGTTTGGTGTCGGAACTCCATTGATTCACGAAAGACAGAGATGGCCAACGAGAAGGTACGAATCGCAATCATTGGTGCGGGACTCGTCTCCGATTTTCATCACGTCCCCGGAATCAGGCTCGATCCGCGCTGCGAATTGGCGGCGGTCTGCGATCCCAACGAGCAACTGCTCGAGCAACGCAAGAAGGAGTGGGGACCGGCCAAGTACACGACCGACTACGAAAAAATCGCTGCCGATCGCGATATCGACGCCGTCATCATCGCTACCCCGAATTTCAATCACAAAGACATCGCCCTCGCCTGCATCGAAGGCGGCCAGCATGTCATGTGCGAAAAGCCACTGGGTGTCAGCTACGAAGAGGCGGACGCTATGTACCAGGCCGCCAAAGCGAAAGGCGTGCGGCATATGACCGCGTTCACCTATCGATTCGCTCCGTCCATGAGGTACCTGCGACATCTTGTGAAGTCAGGCGCTCTCGGCGAACCGCGACATTTCCGCAGCCAGCGATTCCTGGATTGGGCCGAAACAAGCTGGGGCTGGCGTCAGTACAAGAAACTCGCCGGTGCGGGTGATCTGTACGACATGACCATCCACCGGATCGATTTCTCCCAAGACCTGATGGGCCCCATTCAAAGCGTTTGCGGTGCAGTGAAGACGTTCGTTCCTCGCGACAAAACCGTTGATGGGAAGCCCTGTGCTCCCTCCGAAGTCGATGACTGGTCTGCCCTGATCGGACAATTCACATCCGGAGCGGTGGGCGTCTGGGAAGGGAGTACCCTGATGAAGGGGCACCACAACAGCGGCGTCGGCTTCGAATGGGCCGAAGTGAACGGCAGTGAAGGCTCGGCCGTCTACCAACTGGTCGACCCGAACTACATTTTGGTCGGCAAGCACGGCGGAACGATGGAAAAATCGCTGGTTCCGTCCCAGTTCATGAAGCCAGAAGGGAGCCCCCGAGATCCAGCCGCCGGTAAACCGAGCACCGTTTTCCGCTATGATCTGGTCTACGAACTGGTTAGTGCCATCGTCGAAGGCCGAGATGCCACGCCAGGATTCGATGACGGTGCCAGCGCGCAGGCCGTCGCCGATGCCGTGCTCAAGTCGTATGCGGAACGCCGTTGGATTGATGTCCCGAGCTATTCCAACTGACTGAAGTGAGATGAAAACGGCACTCGTTTGGCATTAACGTCAAAGCTGGTCGCAATGAGGCGATAGTCATGGCTACTCCACCACGACGTAACGAGCGGTCGCGACGTGTTCTCGTCGTGACCGTCGCCGCTTGTGCCCTCCTGTCGTTCGCGGTTTTCACTTGGATCTATGGTGCGGCATATGTCGCCTTCTGGAACTACCAGCCTCTGGAAGGCGACATTCTCTTTCAATCGCTGCCTCACGCCCGACTTGTGGATGCGATTGAAGGGGTGTCCGGTTCGCCCTACTCGCACTGCGGCATCGTCACGAAAGAGAACGGAGCGTGGGTTGTTTATGAGGCCTTCCGAAAAGTGGAGGTCACGCCTCTGGGGCAGTTCATATTTCGTGGTCGCAACCAGAATTTCGCCGTTTACAGATTGAAGGCTGAATTTCAGCGATTCGTCCCATCCACGATTAAGAATACCAAGACATACCTGGGACGCCCCTACGACGTGCGTTATCGCATGGATGACGAGCGGATCTACTGCTCAGAGCTCATCTACAAAGCATTTCTCGGCGCGTCCGGCCAGCGACTGGGCCGATTGGTGCGTTTGGGCGATCTCAATTGGCGTCCCTTCGAAGACACAATCAAGCACTTCGAAAATGGGCCCGTTCCGGTCGAGCGCGAGATGATCACCCCCAAGGACATGGCGGAAGCCGAGCAATTGGAACCGGCCTTCAGCTACATCACGGCCCCGAACGGACCGTGAATAGCGCTGAATCGTCGCGGTTCCAAGGTCGCGATTTTGCCAAATCGGGACCAATTTCAGCGACAGTCTCGAATCCGTAAGAATCCTTGAAAACATCTCTTGGAGCCACTTGGGCTTCATGGTACAAGCCCAAGTGGCGCAGGTACCTTAGGGAAGGCATGATGCCTTTCAACTTGCCAGCAGGGAAGCACCAACGATGTCGACTCACAACCTCGTTCTGACGCACGGAATTGACGAACCGCTGCCGGTCACTCGTGGTCGCCTCTTCGATTTTCCTGACGATCCGATTGCCTGCATGAAGAAATTGCAGGCCAGGCATGGGAACATCGCCGCCCTCGAAGACGAAGGACAGCGGATCTATTTTGCCTTTGGACCTCACTTTAATCATCAGATTCTCAGTGATGGAACGACCTACCATTCACAATTCTTCGCCATCCGGGGATCGCGAAAGTCGCCTCAGCGCAACCTCTCCTCCGGTCTGCTGAGCATGAACGGCGAGCAGCACAAGCGACAACGACGGTTAGTAATGGACGCATTCCTGAAGAAGGCGATCCTGAACTATGTCCCCACCATTCGCAAACTCACTGAAGAGATGTTGTCGGAATGGAAGCCCGGAACCGAACGCGACATCAATCGCGATATGACCGATCTGATGCTGCGGATGACCAGCACGATTCTGTTCGGAATCGATGACGCCGATATGGCCTACAGGATCGGTCACATGATCGATCACTGGGTCCACATGAATCACGAATTGGGA
>DASYEA010000935.1:0-11567 GCA_036499265.1 Schlesneria sp.
TTCTGCCAGATTTGGTCGTCGAACGAATCTACGAATTGTCGGACGATTTCATGGCCTATCCTGACGACATCATTGATCTTGGTACACGTTGCTACCAGTGTCTTGTTGACAAAGAAAAAGACGGTCACTCAAATCAGTCAACTTGACCTGCAGTCGCCAGCAGGAGTCATGTCCAACACTGCGGATCAGTACCCCATCGCGGCTGGTCAGTTTCTCGTTCGTTTGCTGGCGTAGTAGTTCATGCGACAATTCTTCCACGGCTGGAGACGAAAGACAGGATGTGTGACGCTATTGATTGCGCGCTCATGGGGATTTGGATTCGCAGCAGAGTTGCTTGTGACATCGTTGGAATTCCGAAAGGCCAGCGATAGATCGCCATCTGGTCGCTGGATGGCCCCCTTCACTGGATCGAAGGCAATGCTGGTGGCAGTGAATGGTATATCTCGATAAACCATTCCATTGTGGATCGGCGTATTTTCTATCTGCCGTGTGCAATTTCCCTCACCCTCATCTCCGCCTACTTGATTCTCTGGAAGCCATAGAAGCGGAATTGATATTCACTACCACCGATTTTTGTTATTGCCAAATGAGTCGTTTGATTCAGGCGATTCGGACGACTGTGAAGCGATGATGGTATTATCGAGTTGATAAACGCGCGACGCAGCACTTAAGTCGGCTAGTCAACCATGCAATCCATCAAACGACGACTGGCAGAAATCTCGAGTCTCGAGTGGATCGTGATTGTGGCCATCATTGCGGTTCTTATCGCTTTGCTTTTCCCGCAGCCTCAATGGGCATCCTCTGGATCGATTCGACTTCCTGTGCGGGTGCATGTCTTCGATTCCGTACACGGAACGCCGATTTCGGGGGCGAACATGATGGTCATCCGGGGACCATGGGCCGGTGATCCGAAAGCTCCAGAAGAATTGCGCGAGCGATTCGCGTCAGATCCCATCAGCGACTTGCCGCAGAAATACTTCGCGACGACCGATGAGAACGGGATCGCCGTGATTGAGTACGAATTCTTTACGGGAGCCAGTCACAGGCGGCCAGTCTCACATGCCCATCTTGACTACAACTGGGTGAGAGTTGAGGCGGAGAGGTATGGCGATGCCGTCATTCCTGTCCGACAGGAATCAGTGCCGACCGCTCTGCTGCGGAAGCAAGGAGAGGTTCTGGTGGAGGTTGGGTTAATTGCCAAAGAGTGATCGGCAGACCGCGAGCGATGCATCGGCGCGATGTTGGTCGAATGGATGAAGAGATATGCTGAAGCATAACCTACGAAAGAACGCGAGAACCAGGTTGGGGCTACTTCAGGAAGTTCAGTAGCGTCATGGAGTTGATCTGAACGGCGATTTGCAGGCTGGCCTGGTAGAGGTTCATCTGCTTTTGCAGGTCGACGATGGCTGACGGAGTATCCGTCGACTGGATGTTATCAGTCCCCTGGCGGAGGTTGAGCTGCAGCGTCGTGAGCTGGTCTTTGAGCGTGCTGAGTGACTGCGCCTGGACGGACTGACTGCCGATTGTGTTGCCGACGCTATTGAGCGAGCGGTCGACTTCACCGAGTTGTTGCTGCAAGACCGCCGCGCGATCTGTCGACGACAAGCCCTGCGTGTTGGCGATGGTGTCTCTGAGAGCAATCAACGTCTGGAAGACATCGGATGTGCCGGTGTAGTGGAGCTGTTCGGTACCCGCCTGGCGGATGTTGGTGCTGTTCACGTTGGTGATCGCACCGGTCGTGCCGTTCTTGACCACTTGGTTTCCACTGAAATCGATCGGGACCGACGTGGCACCTCCATCGACGGACATCGAGCCGGTTGCAGTCATCGAGACACTGCCACTGAAGCCAGGCGAAATCGAAGTTGTGTTCAGATAGACGACTTCACCGTTCGGGCCGGTGACCTTCAAGTCGCTATTCGCGTTTGTAAACGCGATGGCAGGTCCGCCGTTCAGTGAGACTGTGCCGGAAGCTCCCGTGCCACTGGTGTCATTGATGACGAGCGAATTCGCGCCGGCGGGGCCGAGGACGGTGTCGCTGGCGGCGGAGGACGATCCGGCCGTGATTCCGGAGGTACCGTCGAAGGTCGTCTGGAGGTGCTTGATCACCAGAGAACCTTCGCCGATCGCGCTGTCGGTGCCAGTTCCCGCTGCCGCCCCTGTCGCACCGACATAGCCAGTGGCAGCGCGTGATCGGGATTGGAAGACATCTTTGCCGGACAAGAGTGTCGTCGAAGTGACAGTTTGCGTGACGATCACCTCGGAATTCTGCTGCGTGCCGTTGTAGGTGACACCGGTTGGCTGGCCACTGCTGTCTGTGCCGGAAACAGAAAACGGAGCCGTCGTGCTGGCTGTCCCGCCGAACAGGTAAGATCCATCAGGCAGTGTCTGATTTGCCAACTTCGTCAACTGATCGATCGCCGTGTTGATTTGCAGCGCGATCGTTTTGTTTGTTTGATCGCTGGTGGTGACGTTGTTGGCCTGCAACGCCAGGGTCTTCACGTTGCTCAGCAGATCCTGCACCTGGGTCAGCGTATCGACACCGGTCTGCAGTTTGTTGGTGGTATCCTGGATCATCGTCAGATCACCGGTCAGGCGTGAGTCCTGGACCGTGTTCGCCATGATCTGCGACATCGCATTCGGATCATCAGAGGCTTGTACGACTCGTTTGCCCGACGAAATCTGGTTCTGCAGTGTGGTGATCTTCGAATAGTTCGACTGAATATTCTGCATGGCCTGCTGGTACTGGAACTCTGATGTCACACGCATGATAGACCGCCGTGTCGTGATGTTGCGTCATCGTGACGCGAATGAAGCGGGAAAGTGTCTCTTCTTGTCGTCTAACCGCGTGGGCAATGCCCCATGCGTTACAGGCATCCACGTCGAAACGCGCGGGGCGTTGCCCACGCGGTTAAACGAAGTGACTGTGGAACGCATTTTCTAAAGTGACTGAAACAATTGCTGGTACATTTCGTTGACGGCACTGATGAATTTGGCACCGGATTGGAACAGTTGCTGATACTTGATGACCTGCATCATTTCTTCATTCATATCGACTCCGGAGACACTGGCCTGCTGATCTGAGAGACGCGTCGTCAAGACCTGGTTGGTGCTACTCTGTTGCGTGAGCGAACTGACTTGCGATCCGACATCGGAGACCATGTTGTTGAAAAACTTCGTGAACGTCAGCGTTCCGTCACCCATCAACTGTCCATCTTGCAACGAGACGAATCGCTGCAAATTGGTGGTATCGCCCGCTTGACCGCTTCGCGAAGTGGCGAGCAGATCCGGGTTGCCAACCAGTTGACTGTTAACCTGGATTGTGGAAGCGTCGTTCCCGGTGAAGAACGTGTTCAGACCAAGGGCCGTCAGGACTCCCGCCGAGTCAGGGTCGCCGACAGCGCGCGTCGAAAGGGAATCTCCCGCGGTGACATCACCGGCGCTCAGTGTCATGGTGACACCGTTGGTCGCTGCGGTGGGTTGGCCCGCTTCGTAGCCCTGGCCGACATTGACTGTTCCCATCACGTTACCGTTCTGGTCGGTCACGCGGGCTTGCAGTCCTGCCGTCACACCGACTGTTCCACTGGAGAGAAACGTGTAGGTGTACGTGTTGTTGGACGGGTCAGAGGGAACACCGCCCGTGGTTGCGGTGACCGTTGTCCCGGCCGAGAACGATGTGACGGGGGTCGCATCGACGCCACCGGAGAAATCGAACTTGTAGCCGGGGTTGGCGTACAACGACACCGTCCCCGCCTGATCGTTGACGAAGGCCTGGATGTTGGGATTGGACGTCCCAATCGCAGTGGCCACGTCTTTCAAGCTTTGATTTGCCGGGTCGATGTGAACTTCGGCCATCGTGCGTTGACCAGTCGTCGTGTTCGTCACGCCGATGAAGACCGAGCCTGCTGTCGGCGGGAATGCCAGGCCCGCTGCGTTCAGCATGGCATCCGACCTTGTCACCGGCCGTTGCGATGTCATTTGCGAAAAGCCGCCCGCCAAGCCCACGCCGGTGCTTTGAATCGTATCGAAGGCCTGCGAGACCGATTGGGCGAGATCATCCAATCGCTGCCGGAAATCGGTGAGCTGATTGTTACGGGCGTCGAGCAACGCTCCCAAGGAACCGCTGTCGATTATCAGTGGCGTCGTCGCACCAGCGACGCTGACTTGCATCCGATCTTGTTTGTCCAAACCGTACTGCAACTGCTGCGCATTTCCAGCAATGACCAGGGGGGCTCCAGAGCGCAGAATTGTGACCGTCTGTTGCTGGCCTTGCTGGATTTCAATCGGCATTTGCTGAGCGACGTTGTTGACCAATTGATCGCGCGTGTCGAGCAGATCATTCGGGCTGACACCCTGATCGACAGCTCGCGCGATTTGCGTGTTGAGACCCGCGATCTGCGTCAGCATGGAGTTGATCGAACTCACGGATGAGGCGATCGAACTATCCATGCCGGTGCGCATCTGGTCCATGTTCGCAGACAGCGAATTGAATTGCGTCGCGAGCGATTGAGCCTGGGTCACCACGGTCTGGCGCGACGCGGGGTTGCCGAGTTGCGATGAGGCCTGCTGCAAATCGTTGAAGACGCTGCTGAGTTCATTTGCGATCGATGAGGCATCGGTCGGGATCATCGACTGAATCTGATTCATCGACGTCAGTTTGGTATCAACGTAGCCGTTTTGTGTGGTCTGTGTGGTGATCGCCGCTTCGAGTTGGGTATTGATCGTGCGTTGCACATCGGCCACTTCCACACCGCGACCATACGACTGGCCGTTCAACTCCATGGGAGCCTGCGCAGCGAGCTTCACGACCTGGCGGTGATAGCCCGGCGTGCTCGCGTTGGCGACGTTGTTTCCGGTGACTTCCATGGCGCGTTGAGCCGCCTGGATCGCCGAAAGGCCAATGGAAAATTCCAGCATAGTTCAGCCCGCAGCCGTGCGACGCGTTGCCTCGCACCCCAAATCAAGGACTCATTTCAATCGATTCAGACAATCGTCCAACGACATCAACGCGTGCGATTCTGTTCCAGGAAGAGAGAAGACACGGCCTTGTCGAAGACTCCAAAACCGTGGCACCCAAACCACACTCAGGACAACCATTGTCATGCACGGTCAGCTAACCACCCCACTGCATCAGCGAACCGACGTGTGTCTCTTCTCTGGCACCGCCGGCACCGTACGTTTCACCCTGTGCGGTTCCAGTCAGTTGGCCCACGATGCCGCGGATGAGCGACAGCGACTGCTGCAGCATGGCCGAGTTCTGGCGGTTCAATCGCTCCATTTCGGTCGACATCTGCGCCAGCTTCTGTCGAGATTCGACGACTGTCGTCTGCAGTGGGCCGGTCGTCCTTTCGGCGAACACGCTGAGCGTGACATCTTGCGGTGGCACTCCTAACGCGCCGGCCGCTTCCACGCGAATCTGCTGTCGCCGAGCCTGCAGTACTTCCGCTTTCCGCAGGGCAGCAGCTTCGCTATCCAACGCATCGGCGAGGGCGTTTCCGTCCAGGTTCCGCAGTGAATCATGCACAGCGCGGACCGCATCCAGGACCGTGACCAGCGACTGCTCTTCTTCAGTCAGGTGCCGCTGCATCCTCTCAGCCAGCTCATTGGAGATCTGAGTCGCGTTCATGGTATTCATCCTGAGATCGACATCGTGGAATTTGTGGTAGGGGCGATCGACTCGGCTTTCGTCGCGGCAGGGACGGCGTTCGCAGCGGGAACGGTCGTCGGGGCGGCGGGAGCGTTACCGGTGATCGGTCGCCCGGCTCGCTGCATTTTCACGATCGACTCTTCGACCATTTTTTTCATCCCCAGCCCGTTCCCCTTGGTGAGCTGTTCGCCGAAGTGGCGATCGAACAGACCACCATAAACGTCGCCCGAGTCTTCGCCGAACATCGTGCCGGGCTCAAGTGATTGGCGCATTTCTTTGAGCAGCATCGATGCGAAGACGCTCTCAAAGTCTTGAGCGACTTGAGTTGCGGACTGATTCAAGTTCGCTCGTCCCGAGGCGTGGCTGCTGCCAGCCGACTCGGGAAGCGGCATCGAATTGGAGATCATGGCTGAACCGATTGTCGACATGGCTGTCACCCGTGCAATAGGAGGTTAAATGGCAAGCAATTCGGCATGCATGGCTCCCGATTCCTTCAGCGCCTGGAAGATGGCGATCAGGTCACGGGGTGAGACGCCCAGGGCATTTAAGACTCGGGCCAATTCGGCCACGGTGTACGTTTGTTCCACTTCCAGCAATGCGGATGGTCCCTGAACGAGAGGAGCAGGTTTGGGGCGCAAAGCTTCCAGGATGTCGTCGATCGTGTCGCGCGAACCGTCTCGCGGGGCGAGAGATTGGGCCATGGCATTCGGATCAGTTTGCAATGGCATCAGTCCGCCGGGTGCGGTTGGCGCTGGAGCGTTGCTGGGCTTGATCACCAGGCTGCCGTGCGCGATGGCCACGGACGAGATGCGAACGCGATGACCGACGATCACCGTGCCGGTACGTTCGTTGATGACAACGCGAGCGGGCGAATCGGGCATGACCTTCAACTGGCCGATTTCCGCGGTAAATTCCGCGATGTTTTTGAGAAAACGCGGAGGGACTCGGACTTGAACGGTCCCCGCATCGAGCGTATACGCCGTTTCAGGAAATCGCAGATTGATGGCGGTCGCGATCACGGAGGCTGTGGCCGAATCGGCGTCGCGAAGCAATAAGCGAACGATTCCCCCTTGATCGATTTCTCCCAACGCTTCTCGTTCCACAATGGCTCCGCCAGGGATGCGTGCATTGGTCGGATGATTCTGCTGACCACCCGGAGTATTGCTGCGGACTCGAAAGCCACCGATGGAGATATTTCCCTGGGCGACAGCATAAGTTTCTCCGTCGGCTCCGCGTAAGGGGCAAAGGACCAGGGTGCCCCCTTCGAGACTGATGCCGTCATCCGCCATTGAGACGACGACATCGACCTTGCTTCCCTTACGAGAGAACGACGGAAGCTCGGCGGTGACGATCACGTGCGAGATACTGGTCGATTTGAAGACGTTATCGAGCTGAGTCTGGCGTTGCAGCTTGGTGGTCATTTCCAACTTGCGCAGCATGTCGATCGCCATCTGCTGCGTGGAGAGCGACTTGGCACCGGTTCCGTTCAAACCGAACACCAACCCCGATCCATACAACTGGTTGCTGCGAGCCCCTTCGACCGACGTAATGTCCTTGATGCGGACTTCGGCGTCGCACACAGAGGCACCTGCCGCGCACAGCATCAGGCTCGCGATGAAGAGTTGATAATGACGTAACATGCTGCTGTCTCCGACAAGCTTGCTTCAGGCACGCTTGCGACTGCGACTTTGTATTTTGGAAAGGCGAGGCTCCTGCCGAGCCGCATTTGTTATGGGAAGTCCACCGACAGGCGCGGCCCGGCAGGAGCCTCGCCCTCCCACTAACTTAATACGGCCAGACCTTGTTTCCGATGCGACCTAACCAGCCTTGATTGGTGAACTTCGACTCGACGCCACTTCCCTCATACGAGACGTTGAAGTTGGCGATGAATCGCGATTCGACGAAGTTTGGAATTTCGATGTCGTTGGGACGAACGACGCCAGAGACGCGGAGTAACCGCATTTCGTTCTGAACCAGTCGACGACGATAGCCTTCGATGACCAGGTTTCCGTTCGGGAGGATATCGACCACGGTGACGGTCATCTGGTCGAGCAACTGGCGTTCGCTGGCGAAGTCGGCACTCCCTTGGAACGTCCGGTCTGACGAATTGCTGCCGTTCATTTGTCCCGATGCCGACCGACCCGCTCCACCAGCGTTACCGCTGGCAGCGAGGTTCAGCTTGGCTGATGCCGCGGTATCCTTCTTCAAGTTACGTTCCTCCTTGTTGGTCGCTCCCGTGTTTTCATTCACGGAGACGGTCAACAAGTCGCCCACTCGACGAGCCTTGTTATCCATGTACAGATAACCGCTGCGTTGATCGCGGCGATCCCAGATCGAATCGGCGTCCAGTTCGGCAGGAGATAGCAATGGGGCTGCGGCGATGGGTGTCAGCCACAGCATGATCCATTGACGTCGGGTTGTTCGCATGTTCGGTTCCTTCCGGATATCTCGTAGTAGGCGGCACCTGACGGTGCGGTCGGCACACGGAGTGGGGCTGCTACTTTCAATAGGCGATTTCCACTTCTTCTGCTGAGATGATTTTGCCTTGCACGATGCTTTTCGATTCCGTGTTTTGAACACGAATCGTGTCTCCGATTCGTCCATCCTGCATCGCTTCGCCCGAGACGGTCACTGCCAGATTGCCGATCCGCCCCAGGATCTTGATTCGATCGGCGCGCTTGATTCGAACCGACTGGTCTCCGTTCGCTAGAGATTCGGCGGCTTTGTCCAGATCCTTCTCACGCACGATTTGCGCGGCCGCCAGCGTTCGAAGAGCAGTGCGTCCAATCAACTGTTCGAGTTGAGTCGAATAGTCGGTGGCCGCCGTCACATCCCAGCGATGCATGTAGAGGTCTTCCTTCTGGATTTTTCGCCCTTTTGCAACGGGACGAGCGGTCGCGACGACCGTTTCGAAGTGACGAACTTCCAGCGCAACAGCAATTTCGATGGGGGCCTGAAGATCCGACTTCATCGTGACATCGACGTTGACGCGACCGAGCGGGGGAGCGTTGCCGCGAAGTTCCGCCACGCAGGTGTATCGTTCGCCGGTGTTAAATAATTTGGCATCGCGACCCAGGGGTTGAGCCAGTCGGAACGAGACATCGTCGGCGGACCAGGGTAGCTGTTCCAGGACGACCTTGCGTGCGGCAGCGACGATGGCGTCTTCCACCGATTGACCAGGGCCACCAACTTCTTCCGTAACTTGCGAACGTTTACTGGGAGCAGGTGACTCGACTTCGAGTTCGGGCGTTGACAATTCGAATCGGGTGGACCGGCCAGGGACGTAAGCGGTGGTGCGGACAGGTTCGATCCGTGTATCGCGAGCGAGGTGTGTTTTACCCCCCGCCGTGACCTCTGACTGGGTTCCTTTGATGGTGATTGATCGAGCATCGAGCCCGGCCATTCGCAAGCGGAATTCAATGGTCTTGGCGGTCACAGCCGTGGCTTCGCCGGGAGCGGGCGCATCTGTCAGGTCCAGCGATTCGATCTGGGACTTCAGTGCGGCATTGGCAGTTTCGACGCGAGCAACATCCGCGATCAGGATCTCGTGGCTGGCGATATTGCATTTCGGATAGAGCGATATGACGACCGCACTGCTCGGCATTCGAGGAGGTGCCGACAGGGCATACGTACCACTACCGACAAGCAGCATTGCAGCTTGAGCAACACACCAAATCGGCTGGAGTAAGTAGCGCATGTTATTGATCACTAGAACGAAGACAATTACTGTCGTTACCTGATCATGTCGTTACTGGTGCGGAGCATTTCATCACTGGTTAAAACCGCACGCTGGCTGGCTTCGAAGGCTCGCTGTGCCGTGATCAGTCCGATCATTTCGGTGACGACCTGCACGTTGGAAAGTTCGGGAAAGCCCTGCTGCAAAACACCGAAGCCCTGAGCTCCCGGGATGCCTTGCAGTGGCGAACCCGAGCCCGTGGTCTGGGCGAACAGGTTTCGGCCTTCGGACGCCAGTCCGCTGGGATTCGGAAACCGCGTCAAAGCGATATTGCCAACGATCACCGTTTGCGTCGGGTTACTACCCGTAATGACCGAGACCGTACCGTCGGTTCCGATCGTGACGTCGAGAGTATCGATCGGGACGTTGATCGGCGGTTGCAACATGTAGCCGTCGGCCGTTACGAGTTGGCCCGTCGAGTTCGGGCGGAACGTTCCGTCGCGGGTGTAAGCGAATTCACCGCTGGGGAGCAGAATCTGGAAGAACCCCTGGCCCTGAATCGCCACGTCGTAGTTGTTGCCGGTGTTCTCTTCGACCCCTTCCGTGAAGACCTTGGTAATGGCGGCCGTTCGCACCCCGCTACCGATCTGGATACCGGTCGGAACTTCGTAACCCGTGGCACCCTGCGTACCTGGCGCGCGCACAGTTTGATACAGCAAGTCCTGGAATTGAACTTCGCTGCGTTTGAAACCGGTCGTGTCGACGTTGGCCAGGTTGTTGGCGGTCGTATCGACCACCGTCTGGTTCGCCAGCATGCCCGTCGCGGCAGTGAAAAGGGACTTCATCATGATCGAAATTACCTGTTGAGCGGTCGCGTGTTGAAGGCGATGGCATCGCCGATGGACCGCAAAGCACGCTGAGCGGCTTCAAACTGTCGCACACCGGAGATCATCTGCACCATTTCCTGAACGACTGTCGAATTGCTGACTTCGCGATAGCCCTGAAAGACATTCGGAGCAATATCCAGTTTTGGTGCATCTGGTGGCGCTGAAAAGTACGACGTGCCGATTCGCTGGAGCTGATGAGGGTCCTGGAATGCGACCACCTTGACCTGATCAACCTCGATCCCGTCCGCAATCACGGCCCCGTTGCTGAGGACCTCGATAGAGAACGTTCCGGGGGGGATATCGATGGGTCCGGTTTGCCCCATCGCGGGGAGACCTTCCATCGTGATCAGGCGTCCCTGTTCAGTCATCTGGAAGACACCGTTGCGGGTATACATGGGACCGGACTGCCCTTGGACCGCGAAGAATCCCGGACCTTCGAGAGCCAGATCGAGTTTATTGCCCGTCTGTTGCATCGTGCCCGGTGCGAAGTCGGTATGCAAAGTCGGCGTCGGTCCGACCATTTCACTGCTGGGAGCTGGTGCTGTGAATCGAACGATTTCGCGCAGGTAGCCCGGCTTCATGGCGTGGCTGAGATTGTGCGCGATCGCGTCCTGTTGGGTCGCGGTCGCATTCATTCCGCCCGCGGCACTATAGAGTCCTCGGATCACAATGGACCTCGCTGGTATCGTTCGAACGGCAACATCTGCCGAAGGCCAAGTTGGGGTGCGCAAGCCACCCTGTCTCTCCATCGGACTCTGATGGGTTTGACGATTAGTCGCAGGATGACAGCTATGCCGTCTTCTCCCAACTTCACAGCTTTAGCGGATATCGGGGCCCGTTACCGACGGAAGAATCGGATTATCAATTAATGCCGAGCCCGCAAAGTCTGCGCAGACCACCACAGTGACTTCAGGCGACTTTGGTCGAGAGTCGCACGGAAGCAGTACGGGAAGTGGTAGCGGTTGTGACCGTGCTTGCGAGGAACTCAGCTGAGTTGATTCGAAGCGCCCACCCCGTTCGAACTTACAAGAGACACAATTCGTCTCCTCGATTGCTCTCTTCTCGCGGACTTCGCACGCTTTAGATCGCCCTCTCAATGTTTGCCGGAATGACTACCGCCGCGACCGCGTTAGACGCCTTTCAGACGTCTGTGGAAGCGACGGCGAATAACTTGGCGAACGTCAACACGACGGCATTTAAGCGGAGTACGATCAACTTTCAGGATCTGGTTTACACCGGTCCGGCCAATCTGCAGGTCGGCAATGGTGTGAGGGTCTCTGACATCTCGAATCGCGACTTTAAGCAGGGGGGCGAGGAGGCGACGGGCCGTGAACTGGATGTCTTCATCAGTGGAAACGGC
>DASYEA010000936.1:0-8391 GCA_036499265.1 Schlesneria sp.
GAATTTCTCGAACGTCCAGCGCGGGATTTTCGTCACCACATAGTCGATCGACGGTTCGAAGCAGGCCAGCGTTTCGCGAGTAATATCGTTCTTAATCTCGTCCAATCGATAGCCGATCGCCAGCTTGGCAGCGATCTTGGCGATCGGGAAACCAGTCGCTTTGGATGCCAACGCACTCGATCGGCTGACTCGCGGATTCATTTCCACAACGACCATTCGGCCATCGCGCGGATTGATGGCGAATTGAACATTTGAGCCACCGGTCTCGACCCCAATCTCGCGAATGCATGCGATTGTCGCATCGCGCATTCGCTGATATTCCTTGTCGGTCAGCGTTTGAGCCGGCGCAACAGTAATAGAGTCTCCGGTGTGGACCCCCATCGGATCGAAGTTCTCGATCGAGCAAATGATGACGACGTTGTCGGCCGCGTCGCGCATCACTTCCATCTCGTATTCCTTCCACCCGATGATGCTTTCTTCAAGCAACACTTCGTGGACGGGAGACAGTTCCAGACCCTTGCGAACCTTTTCGTCAAATTCTTCTCGGTTGTAGGCGATCCCGCCACCTACCCCACCAAGGGTAAAGCTGGCGCGGATAATCATCGGCAGTCCGATGTCGTCCAATGCCTTGCGCGCATCGTCCATGTTGTGAACGATGTGGCTGCGGCAGACCTCCAGACCGATCTTGATCATCGCATGCTTGAACGTGTCACGTTCTTCCGCCTTCGCGATGACGCTGGCCTTCGCGCCGATCATCTCGACGCCGAATTTTTCCAGCACGCCGTGTCGAGCCAGATCCATGGCACAGTTAAGTGCCGTTTGGCCACCCAGCGTCGGCAGAATGGCGTCGGGGCGTTCGACTTCGATGATCTTGGAGACGTACTCTAAGGTAATCGGTTCGATATAGGTCCGATCCGCCATATGCGGATCCGTCATGATGGTGGCTGGGTTGGAATTCACCAGCACCACTTCGTAGCCCTCCTCTCGAAGGGCCTTGCAAGCTTGTGTTCCCGAATAATCAAATTCACAAGCCTGACCGATGACGATCGGACCGGAACCAATGATCAGAATCTTACGGAGGTCGTCGCGGCGAGGCACGGCGGCAGTCCTTGCGATGGAGCGAGGAGACGGAGGCTGGACGAATCGGCAACCGCTGCTCCAACGGGGCTAATTCGCGCAAAAAGCACCCGAGCCTAACATGCCACGCGATAGATTCAAGGAAGCCAGCCTACTTACGCTCACTCGTGAGGTTCAGAGGCGATCCGTCAAGGAACTATCTCGTGCAATTTCAGTGCGTATTCGAAAGTTGCGGATTTTATCCGGTGTATGATACCTGGCAATTTCGCGGTGGCAAACTTCGATCAGTTCAACTTCGGTTTCGGACTGACTTGCTCGACAAAATCATCTTCGTCCTCCTGAGCCAGCATCATATCGGTCGAGGTGGGATCGATCGTTCTGCAACAGGCGGTCAGCCTCGCCGAGATTTCACGCACCTCTTCCTGCCAAGCATTCGCATCCATTCCATCAGGAGTGAGTTGCTTGAACTCACCCAACAGCAAGACCATGCGCAACAAATGACGGAATATCAGCCCCTCGTGCTTGGTCAGATCGCGGCCAGAGACGTAATTCCAGAAATTGTCGCCCCAATTCTCGAGCAGATCCGTCGCTACCATAACCGGTTGCACGGTCACATCGTGAACGTCGGGGTATTCCGATTCGAATAGCATTCGCACCTTTTCCGCCAACGCGGGCGCGTACTTACGATCTTCGAACGGAATGTCCGGATCGAATTCGGGATACAGGTCGCTGGCTGCGATCAAGCCGCGCTGGACAAGTTCATTGTCGATCCTCTCTAAAGCTAACGGCCCCGGCGGCAATTTATGGGGTGGAGGAACCCTCACTGTCCGCATCAAGTTGCGTGGCAGTTCTAGAACGCTTTCCAGCAACAGCATCCGTTCCACTCGATCAGCCGCACCAAGATGGCTCATCAGAAACATACCGTAGATCGGATTCACGCTGCGAAAAACGAACAGCTCCTGAAGTCGCTCAGTCGTGTGGGCCAGGATCGGTCGGTAGCGGTTTCGATCTTTGTCGGTCTCCGGCTTTTCGAGCTTCTTCCCGGTCTTTTCGAGGTGCTTCTTGTCCACCTGCGTTTGCAGTTGCTGCGACAACCACGAGACCTTGGGCGTCTCTTCTTGAACAACTGGAGTTTCGCCAGGCCGAACGACGGCGGGCGGTGGGGGAGGCGGAGGATCCAGTTTGATGAAGTCGCCGGCGTGCAGCGTCACCAGCATCTTCTCGAGGTGCTTTTCACTAACCTCCAGTTGCTTCGGATCCATCAATCGCTTGTGGACCAGAGTCCGCAGGTGATCGACTTCGGGCGAGATCTGCAGCATGTAGGCGAGCAATCGCCATGGTAGAGGTCCGCGGCTGACGAGATCACCGGGCTGAGCGAATCGCAGCTTTTCAAACTGCTGGTCATTCCAATACTGCCGCTCGGGACTGCGAGTCGGCATCTTCTTCTTCATCGCCTTCTTGGCGCGGATCAGCAAAGGGTCTTTTGTATCTTCTGGAATCTGGTCGTACTGCAGTTTCCATCGCAGGATCCGCACGTCGTCTTCGTGAGCCAGAGCGTAGACAAAGCCTTCTTTGTCGAATTGAGGCCGGCCTGCACGGCCGAAAATCTGATGAGCCGAACTGGGGTCAATGATCTTTTGTTCGCCAGGCTTCCCTTTCAGAAGCGATGGAAGGACCACGGATCGAGCAGGCAGATTAATGCCAGCCGCCAGCGTTTCCGTGCAGACGCAGATCGTCAGCAGTTTCTTCTGAAATAGTTCTTCGACGACTCGTTTGTACTTCGGCAGGATCCCCGCATGATGTACGCCTACGCCGCGCATCAGCAGTTGCCGCATCTTCGGTCCGACACCCTTTGACGAATCCAGCTTGTCGAGTTCGGCAACCAACCGCTTCTGCTGACCGTCGGCCAGCATCGACTTTCCTTTTAACTCTTCAGCGACATTCCAGCACTGATCCCGATTGAAACAAAAGACGAGCGCAGGGGTTCGGCGGACCTCTTCGTCGCCAACGGCCATTTCTTCTAAGTGCTCAGTCAGCAGTTTGTCTGGCACCCATTGAAACTGCAGGACGACTCGCCGATCCGTACTTTGGATCAATTCCAGGCGTCGACCATGAGTCTTCGCACACCAGATGGTGAATGCCGCCGCATTGCCGATCGTCGCCGACAATAACAGCAATCGAATGTGCTTCGGCATCAAAGCGAGCGAGAATTCCCACACGATTCCCCGCTCGGGATCAGAGAAGCAGTGGAATTCATCCATCACGATCGCGGAGACGTGATCGAAATCGAGGGCTGCCGACGGTGCGGAAACGGGCGAGTCTGCTCTCTTTGCCGTCGCAGTCGATGCCGGTTCAGGCTCTTCTTCCCAACCAATCACATCACCGTCGACAGTAATGTCCCTGGAAACTGAAGTGGAAACCGTCGAAGTCGCCGCTTTCTCATCTTCGACCGCGAGAGCGGCCTGCGCATCGGAATGCGCGGCCCAATGCGTGTTCAACAGACGATTGAGCAGGATCTCTGCCACGACGACCAGCACCCGCGCGTGCGGATTGACTCGACGGTTGCCCGTCACGAGGCCGACCTGCTCACGTGCGTAGCCCCAGGAGGCGACCGTATCTTGCAGTTCCCGGAATTTCTGTTCGGTCAATGCAATCAAAGGAGTTGTGTAATAGATTGTTTTGCCGGTTGCCAGCGCCTCGTAAATCGCGGCTTCTGCAATCAACGTCTTACCTGTTCCAGTCGGTGCGCAAACCATCACGCCGCTGGTGGATTCAAACCAAGCGAGGATCGCTTCCTCCTGCACTGGATAAGGTGCGTAAGGAAGCGAATCAAGAAACTTAAGCGCCAGATCATCTCTGGAGAAATCAGTGGGGTGTGGGAGGGTCATTGCGGCATGATAGTCGGAACCCTCGAACTTTCGCGACCGACTGTGAGCCACAACTTTGATCAGCTCACCTGTTCCCGACCGGCTCCGAAGGACGGTCCCGTTACACGCTTTAGCATCACAGTAGAGGGCACCCTAAGTGCAAAATCGCTCCAGATTCACCAGGGTAAGACACTATACTTGCAAACGGAGCAACTCTAGTTGGCCGAAAGTGACATCTGTTCATCTGAAAGCTCAGGTTGATAAATATTTAGACAATCTGCCGTGGGGCTATGAAGTCTTTGCAGTCACTAAGAACATTAAAAGTGCCTGAATTCTCAGTCAACGAACAACAACTGCCTTGCAGTTTTATCACGACGTCGGTACCTATCAAGACATGGTGACTTGTAGATATCACTCCTTGGTTCGTTTGCTTCGCAGCAAATTGCCCAATGAATCGAGCTTCCGCTGTCGCTTGACGTTCCAGGTTCTCACGAAAATAGTGAAAGGGTTCCTATGGATCGATCTGTTGGATACCGTCGGCGTTGCCACGGCTTCACGCTGATTGAATTGCTCGTCGTGATTGCAATCATTGCTGTGCTAATAGCATTATTGCTACCCGCTGTGCAACAAGCGCGCGAGTCCGCACGGCGAACTCAGTGCAAGAACAATCTCAAGCAGATTGGTCTGGCGCTGCACAACTATCATGACAGTAGTGGTGTACTCCCTCCCGGCATTATCCATAGCGGGAACACGGCTGGAACAGGTTTTACGGGCGCGTCCGGCTGGGCTTGGGGGGCTTTTCTTCTTCCGTATATCGACAACGCACCGTTGTACACGGCACTCGCTCCCAGCGCACCGATTGACCCGGTGAACCAGGTGACGCTGCTGAGAACCGTCCTACCGGCTTATCTGTGCCCGTCAAATGCGTGGCGCAATCCGTCTCAGAATACGAACGGTAGCGTCCAAATCCGCGTCCCACATACTTCCGGCACGTCGGTTCCAATTGGCATGTCGAATTACGTGGGGGTCCTTGGTGTTGGCGGTCCGAATTGCGGGACTGCGAATGACACGGGCGGAATGTTCTTTGTGAACAGTAATATTCGACTTCGAGATGTTACGGACGGGACTTCAAACACTTGGATGGTGTTCGAACGGTCGACTCGCCCCAAACCAGCGGGCATGTCCGGTGATTCGATTACTATGGGTGGGAACTGGGCGGGCGTCTCGGCTCCCGGTTGCTACGATGCCAATTACAACTGGTATGCTGCGTTGGGTTATATTCAAAGTACATACGGAGAAATCAACGGTTCAGCGACTCGTTTTGACAACCGCCAACCGGATAGTTTTCATACAGGTGGCGTTCAGGTGCTTCTGGCAGATGGAAGTGTGCGGTATGTAAGTCAGAACATTAATCTGGCGACGGCGTGTGCACTTGTCATGAAGTCAGATGGTGCCCAAACAGGCGAGTGGTGATTCTGTATTTTGGATTCTCTGCGCGGCAAAGCCGATTTGCATCGCCGCGCGATGGTCGTCCTTTTCCAGAAGAGGTTTCAGGACATGCTCGATGCTCGTGGTGTGCTCACTCTAAGCATTTTGTTGCTTACATTCATCGGTGGTTGCGGTGGAGGTGTCGCCGATCCAAAACTTGTTCCCGTGCAAGGGAAGGTGACGCTGGATGGACAACCGCTGCCGAATGCCATTGTCTCGTTCATCCCTGACAAGGGACCTCCTTCGGGTGCGATTACCGACGCCGAGGGAAAATATGAGATGCGATTCAAATCAGGGGCGCACGGTGCTGTGGTTGGTACACATTCCGTGACAATCTCGACCGATATGAATGGGACAAGTGCTCCAGGGGCTGAAAAGGTTCACATCCGATACAACAAAGAGACGAATTTAATGGCCGAAGTGAAACCTGGGCCGAACACACACGATTTCGACGTGATGTCGCAATAACGAAGAACTGGCCAATATCTTTGGATCAGTCAACGTAAACGAATTCATTCGCGTTCAGCAGCATCCGGCAAAGTTGGGGTAGCCCGCGAGACTGTGCCAGTTTCACCGCGGCATCCTGTTCTTGATTGGTCGGATCGCGTCCGAAAGTGAATTGAAACGCTTGAATGGCCGAGAGTTGAAGGTTATCGGACTTGATTCTTTGAGCGAAGTATTCGCTCTGCCTTAGCATAAAATCGTTGTTCAGCAATGCCAGCGATTGCAATGCGGTCGTCGTGGTGTTGCGAGCCGGAACCAGATTCGCGGCGTTGGGACAATCCAACGTCGTCAGAAACTGATGACTTGTCGTACGAACGGCAAAACGATAAATACTGCGCCGCCACAGGTCCGGTGAATTTGGCGTGATGTAACGATAGACGGGCGCGTACTCTTCTTGATATTCAAAATCGCGATATCCTGGACCGAACATCGCCGGATTCAGATTGCCGCTGACTGAGAGTGTCGCGTCGCGGACCGATTCTGCGTCCAAACGACGAGTGTTCATCCGCCATAACAAGCGATTCCCGAAATCGACCTGACTCGCTCGACCCACGCGATCAGGCGAAGGTTCCTGTCCCGTTGATTGCTGACGATACGTCGCACTATTGCAGATCAATCGATGCATCGCTTTCAACGACCAGTTCTCGGCACGCAGTTGGTCGGCCAGCCAGTCCAGCAGTTCAGGATGCGAAGGCAAGCTCCCACCAACACCAAAATCGCTGGGTGTTTCTACAATTCCAATTCCAAAGTGATGATGCCACAGCCTGTTCACGATCACCCGCCGCGTGAGTGGATTTGCTTCAGACGCGATCCACTCTGCAAAAGCTTGACGACGTTCCGCGTCGGGCGACTGCGCTGATCCCAATTCAGCTTTCAGTCCACGGACGCATGACAATGCCGCAGGAAACACCTGATCACCCGCCTGTTCGGGGTCGCCGCGTTTCTGGACGTTGATGGCGGGGGGCAGTTCGGCCACCGTCGCATAAACTCTTCGCGGAGACGGTAGCAAATCAAGCTCACGTTGAACTTCGACGCGACGTTGCTGAAGTTGAACGATCTCTTGCTTTTCATGTTCGGACAATACCGGTGGGTGGGAGGCGACTAGCTTTGCATCCGCAAAACAGATCTGATCATGACCAATGCCATTTCCTCCATCGGTCGACACCAGAGTGAGAAATCGTGCATTCGCCGGCAGCATTACATCGACGGCACTGCTGCCATCATCGCGTCCAATATTCTGGCGATCCACTTTCAAGACGCTGTCCACATAGACCTGAAAACTGGCTCCGCTGCGCGGGGTCTGACCGAAGTATCCTGCGGTCGCCGTGAACTTCATCTCTGATGGAGCGCCGGCGTCACGCAAGGCGGCCAGGTCAAAAGTGATTGCCGCATTCGCATGCAACGACAACAGGGTGTGATCACCTGTCGCATAATCGATCCCATCGAGCTTGGTCGAAAAGAAAGAGTTAATCGGGCCAGATCGAATCGCATCCCACGTTTGACCGGAAGTACGTGGCAGGTTCATCAACCTGAGACCGGTGGAAGTGATTTGCGTTCCTTCGGGACTCAGGTCGGGGATCACGACTCCGTCAATGAATTTGACAGTCGACTTGGCAAAGACATTTGGCTTTGCCCCTTCGAGCAATCCGCGTTTGGCCGATTGAGGGTTTCCGGTGACGGGGTCAATTCCCAGCCCTGAGCCGGCCCCAAATCCGTCACCGCCGCCGACGATATCCGCCAGGTCACGACCCCGGCCATTCAAACGAGTGAGGGCTCCACGAATTTGCTGCAGCTCTGCATTCAGTCGCTGGCGGCGCTCCACCAGATCCTTCACTTCGCTGGGACTGACATCTCGCTCGGCCCGCTTTACTCCTGCGAATACCGCCCACAAGCTGTAGTATTCACGTTGTGAAATCGGATCGAGTTTGTGATCGTGGCAGCGAGCACAGTTGATGGTGACGCCACAGGTCGCAGTCATGACTTGAGTAACCATATCGTCGAGGTCATCGGCACGCGCCAGTCGCTTCAACACAGGACTCGGCGTTTCCACTTGTCCTACAAAATCCCAGGGTCCCGCGGCAAGAAAGCCGGTGGCAATGACGGCATCGGGATCATTCGGTCGCAGCACATCGCCAGCGAGTTGATCGCGCAAGAAATCGTCGTACCGCTTGTCGGAATTCAAGGCTCGAATGACCCAGTCGCGATATCGCCACGCATTGTCGCGTCGCTGATCACGTTCAAATCCATGCGTGTCGGCATAGTGAGCGATATCAAGCCAGTGCCGAGCCCAACGCTCACCGTAATGCGGTGACTCGAGGAATCGATCGACCAGTTCCTCATAGGCATTCGGATTGTGGTTCTTGATAAATTCGTCAATCTCATTCGGCGTTGGTGGCAGTCCAAGCAGATCAAAAGAGAGCCGGCGGATCAAAGTCCTACGGTCCGCTTCGGCAGA
>DASYEA010000937.1:0-3462 GCA_036499265.1 Schlesneria sp.
ACTCGGTTGCAGGCGCGGCAACGGGTCGCGGAGGACTCGCCACAGTTCCAGACGTTGCTCACATTGTGGGGTCGGTGTACGAATGAGCTGAAATCCTATGACAGAGCTCACCGTGCCGCGGACAATGGAGTCGTGACCACCGAAATGTGGGAGGCCCTGCCGGAGATCTCACGCGAGGTCGAACATCCGGAAGCCGACGCTTGGCAGTCGGCGATTCAGCAAGGTTTGACGAAGCACGGACGGCCTCTGGTGCGAATCGACAATCTGGCAGCCATCAAGAAATTCGAACCGCGCGGACGCCTGACCAAAAAGCAGACGGAACAACTCATCACGACAGCATTTCACTTGCGTCTCGCAATTGAGCCCGACGCACGAATGCTCGGACGCAATTATGCTTGGGATGAAACGGTCGCGGTCTTTCCGCGCCGGGATAATACGCCAGAGGATCTGGCGACCTACAATGCCGCGTCGATTTTGCTACGACTCGGCATCAATATCGCAGCCGCGGACGGCCAGTTCGAGGAGCAGGAATTGCTCCGCATCACATCACATCTCTCCCAGCAGTTCGAACTGACCGCAACATCATCTGAACGCCTTGAACATTTGCGATTCGCACTCGTTCACTCGCCGGCAACGCTCGGAACACTGGAGAAATCGCTTCAGGAAAAGCTGACGCTGGCACAACGGCAGGTTGTTGGTGAGTTCCTTGTGGGAGTCGCGGCCGCTGACGGGACGATTTCTCCGGAGGAATTGAAAGCCTTGAAAAAGGCCTGGCAGGCATTGGGGCTGGAGCAAAAGTCGCTCAACGCACTGCTACGTGGACCGGAACCTCTGGCGGCCGAATCCGCGACGACTGTCCCCACCACCGAACGCCCCATCGTTTTGAATCAAGAATTAATCGCCCAGATCATGCAGGATACTCAACGGGTCGCGGAAATGCTGCGATCTGCAATGGGCGATGAAGAGGATGAGCATGAGGCCGATCGACCCATCGCCGTCCAGGCCCCATTGGTGAAGCCAAATCCGATCGAAGCGGTGCACGACAACTCCGTCGTAGCACAAGCGGAAATTAGTGTCCCCAAAGAAACCGAAACGCAACACGAACGCCACGGGGGAGTACCCGAACACCAAGAGACCTCGCCCCTGTGGGCCGAGCTCCGACCTCGGTATCATCCGTTCCTGCGAGAATTACTGACGCAGCCGGTCTGGGATCGAAAACAGCTCGATCAAATTGCGAGAAGTCAGGGATTGATGCTGGGCGGCGCGCTGGAAGCGATTAACGAGTTGGTTTACGAGATAGCTGGTGATTGGTTGATTGTTGAGGATGGAGATGAAATACAGGTGCAAAGCGGTATTCTGAACAAATAATGTCGGTGCTCATATGCATCAAGATCGTCGCTCACGAAGAACCGGTGGCGAGCGCCCAATGGCACTCGACTTGTCCGATTGTGAGCGGCATGGCGCTAGCCACCGGTGCATGGAATTGTGATCGACACACGAAAATGCGATTGATGCTCCGGTGCATCAAGGGCGTCGCTCGCGAAGAACCGGTGGCTAGCGCCATTCCGCTCACAGACATCGGACGTGAGCGGTATGGCGCTAGCCACCGGTGTATGGAATAGTGATCGACACGCGAAAATGAGATCGATGCTCCGGTGCATCAAGGGCGTCGCTCGCGAAGAACCGGTGGCTAGCGCCGTTCCGCTCACAGACATCGCTCGCAACCAGATCGCACTGAACAAACGAAGGACCAAGGCCCCACGATGAACATCCCGCCAAAACCTCGCGAGCGAACTGCGATTCTGCAATCGCTGGCCGCTGGCGTTGTGCCCGCAATTGGCCTGCACTGCATTCAGGTCGGGCGAGCCGATGAGGTTGGGGCAGTCGTCAAAGACCTGGAACGGGTCGAAGCCGAAGGGTCGGCAGTCCGGTTCATCATCGGCCGGTTTGGCACTGGCAAGACCTTCTTCCTGAATCTGATTCGCACAGTCGCACTCAAAAGAAAATTTGTGGTGGCTCAGGCGGACATCACGACAGACCGCCGTCTGCATGGCACAACGGGCCAGGCACGGGCCTTATTCAGCGAGCTCATGCGAAACCTGGCGACCAATTCCAAGCCCGAAGGGGGAGCTCTTGGAAATCTGGTGGAACGCTGGGTTGGTGACGTCGACTACGAAATTCGCCAGGCCGGCGGTGATGATGACGCCATCCGAAAAGAACTCGTGAATCGCGTCAAGCCGCTGCAGGATCTCGTCAGCGGCTATGATTTCGCAACCGTACTAACGAAGTACCACGAAGGTTTTCAAACACAAAATGAACCCCTGCAGCAATCGGCCCTGCGCTGGCTGAGAGCCGAATTCACTACCAAGACCGAAGCTCGTGAACAACTCGGCGTACGAACGATCATCAGCGACGAGTCCTTCTACGATTACCTGAAGCTGTTTGCAGCGTTCACGCGGATCGCAGGATATTCAGGATTACTGGTCAATATCGATGAGCTCATCGTCTTGTCGCATCGACTGAACAGTACTCAAGCCCGCAATAACAATTTTGAAGCGATTCTGAGAATCCTGAATGACTGCCTGCAAGGCCAGACCCAGGGATTGATCTTTCTCTTCGCCGGTACCGACGACTGCCTGGAGGACAAGCGGCGCGGGTTGTTCAGCTATGAAGCTCTGGCAACACGACTGTCAGCGAACCGTTTTGCCGCCGACGGTCGCAAGGACTGGTCAGCGCCTGTCATTCGATTGTCGAGCCTGACTCCGGAAGATTGTTTTGTACTGCTGCACAACATTCGGAATGTGTTTGCCAGCGGCGATCAAACGAAGTGGCTGATTGAAGACGAAGGCATCGCGGCCTATCTCGCGAGTTGCCAGAAACGAATGGGCGCAGCCTATTTTCAAACGCCACGCGACACAGTGAAAGACTTCGTCGGCCTGCTGAACGTACTCGAACAGAACGCCGGGACCGACTGGCGAAAGCTGTTGCCGGGCTACGAGGCGGCACTCGAGGAGAAGGCCAATCAGGCTGAGGTTGAAACGTCCACGGACACTGCTTTAAAAGATGAACCACATGATGACGGACGGGCCGCGATCGAGGGTCAGCCACCAGTAGAGATGCCAGAGAAATCTGACTTGCAGAGTGAGACCGACGGGACGGCAATCGCGGCTCCAATGGTAAAACAGAATCCGGCAGTCGCAAAAAAGAATCAGGATGACGATTTAACGGAGTTTCGTTTGTAATCACGTCACAACCGCAGTAAGCATCCCGTCAAGTTTCGATCAATGGGCACAATGCAATTTTTTTAACCACGAATAGCACGAATTACACGAATGTTTCTTAGTGGCGTGAGACTCAATTGTAGCTTGGTCCTTCACGCGACGATTATTTTGAAGGTGAACTTCTTGCGGAGATTTGTCCTTATTCGTGTAATTCGTGCTATTCGTGGTTAACAAAATTGCA
>DASYEA010000938.1:0-4195 GCA_036499265.1 Schlesneria sp.
CGATCGCAACAAAGAATGCGATTCCTTTCCGGTTTGTCGTGGGCAGCGTATCATCTCGCCCACCTTCAGATTTTGCCTTGGTCGCCCGAAAGGAACAGTATGCCTGCCGGTCTTTCGCCCGAACAACTTGCCGAGCTACGCCAGTTTGATTCTCCAACAATCTGCAATGCCGTCGAACTTTGGAATTTGCGACCGCGTAACACCGGCTATATGAATGAAACGATCAAGGCCTGCTTTCCTGCGTTTCCACCCATGGTGGGTTACGCACTGACCTCCACGTTCCGCAGCATGGCCCCTCCGCGTGGTGGAGATGTCTACGGAAGTATCGGGGCTCAACTCGATGCCTTTGGCGAGATTCCTGGTCCCCCGGTGATCGTCTTTCAGGACTTGGATGAGCCGTGCGCATCGGCCACTTTTGGCGAAGTCATGTGCTCCACCTATAAGCGATTTGGGGCTCAGGGGCTGATTACGTCGGGGACCGGTCGTGACCTGGCCCAAGTTGATGGCCTGAATTTTCCCGCGTTTACCAATGGAGCGATCGCTGCTCACGGTTATTGCCACATCATTTCAATCAACACTCCGATCACAGTCGGCGGAATCATTATCTATCCGGGGGACCTGTTGCATGGTGACCTGAACGGCGTTACCACCATCCCGACAGAAATCGCATCGGAAGTTCCCGAAGTTTGCCGTGAGATTGCCCGTGCGGAAGCGATCGTGCTCGATTATTTGAAAGAATCCGTGGTCACCGTGGCCGGCTTCAATACCGCTCGCAAGGAGTGTGGTGACGCTATCAATAAACTAGGTAAGAAGTTGCGTAGCGAGTAGAATTCAGGGACTCCAATTTCGCAAGCTTCACCAAAGCGGACTTGGATCACTATTGTTGTGGCTAAATTGTAGTCGCTGTCGCTGCTGGTAGATATTATGATTATGTCGACCAGGTTTCTCGCAATCACTGATGAAAAATAAGGTTGTGTCGCTTTTCGTGGACTGATGCGCTAATTCTGATAAGATCTCAACGAATATTTCCAAAGTTCCGTGGGTTATTCTGATACCTGACCGGCAGCATCACCAGTCTCTTGTAGGGCAGGAAGATGCGTCGACAGGCCCAGTAGTTATTAGAGGAAAGGGTGGCGAGTCCATGGTTCCACCATGTCAGACGCGAGAATTTCGGTTGACCTCACTTGGCGGCTTCTTCAGCGTTGCCGCATTCGTGCTGGTCGTTGGTGGGTCAGCTTTCGCGGCTGAAGAATTCACGACCGGTTCGTCCGACGTGATTGTGACAGAGATCAATCGTCAGATTCGCGAAGCATGGAAAGACAACGAAGTCACTCCTTCGCCAGTCGCGGATGACTACGAATGGCTGCGTCGCGTCTATCTCGACATTAATGGCCATGTGCCATCGTTGGAAGAAGTCGAAGCGTTTGCTGCCGATAAAGACAAAGCCAAACGTACGAAGGTGATCGACAAGCTGCTGGATGATCCAGCCTATGTTCGCAACTGGACCACAGTCTGGACGAATCTGTGCATTGGTCAGCAGACTCCTCGCCGCGTCAGCCGTGCTGGCATGCAAAAATTCTTCCGAGAAGCCTTCGGTAAGAATCGACGTTGGAACGACATTGTCTCTGATTTGGTGACCGCTGAGGGGCACTACGAAGAAAATGGTGCCGTCAACTTCCTGCTCGCTCAGATGCAGGACAATGACGACGCCGTTCAGATGACCGCCAAGACAACGCGATTGTTTCTTGGCATGCAAGTGCAGTGTACTCAATGCCACAACCATCCGTTCAATGACTGGAAGCAGGATCAGTTCTGGCAGTTCAACAGCTTCTTCCGTCAAACAGGCAAGATCGATCATCGCAAGTTCGACTCCAAGACGGGTCGGATGGTGGATGACTTCTCAGAAATCGTCGAGCGTGGTTTCTCCGGCCCCGTCTACTTCGAAAAACGCAATGGTTTAATGCAAGTTGCCTACCCGATCTATCTCGGTTCCGAAGTCGATCCCGGCGAATCAACGGATCGTCGCAAAGAGTTGGCCAAGTTGATGGTGACTGGCGAAAAGCCCATGATCGCGATGGCGATGGTTAATCGGACTTGGAGTCAGTTCTTCGGCTACGGGTTTACGCGTCCGGTCGATGATCTTGGTCCACACAATCCTTCGACACATCCGGCTCTGTTGGATCGTTTAGCCGAAGAGTTCGTGAAGAGTGGTTACGACTGCAAGCAATTGATGCGTTGGATCGCCAACAGTGAAGCTTACAACCTGACCAGTCGCGGGACGAAGAAGAATGAGCGTGATAATCCTGCTGCCGGTGAAGCGGCCTTGTTCTCGCATGTCTATGTGAAGTCGATGAACGCAGAACAATTGTACGACTCGTTGATCGTTGCGACGAACGCTCACAAGTCAGGCCGTTCGGGTTGGGAACAATCAGAGAAGCAACGTCAGGAATGGCTGCAGCAGTTCGTGCGAGCTTTCGGGACGGATGACGGCGAAGAATCGAATTCGTTCGACGGCACAATTCCGCAAGCACTGATGATGATGAATGGTGAACTGGTTCAAGACGCTGTCAGCGTTAAGGCCGGAAGCCATCTGGGTGATGTGTTGGCAGGTCGCGGCAACGAAGCTCAAAAGATTGCTCGCTTGTACATGACTTCGCTGGGTCGTCAGCCAACTCGGCCAGAAATGGCTGCTGCCACGAAGTATCTGAAGTCGAGCCGTGACCCCTTGGTTATTTATCAAGATTTGTTCTGGGCTCTGTTGAACTCGAATGAGTTCATCTTTAACCACTGATCGTCGGATGACGGTCGATTTCCCCTGGTTTTGAATTCAAGTTACCGAGTTCTTCACAACGAAACTGGAGTGATTCACATGGAATTTCCGACGCCAGATGGCATGTCCCGACGACACTTCATGCGGCATATGGCGGCCGGTGCTGCCACTCTCCCCGCTCTTGATTTTATCGCTCATGTGCGGGCCAACGCAGCAGAGCTAAAGAAGCGGCAGAAGTCGTGCATCCTGATGTGGATGAGCGGTGGTCCTCCATCCATCGATATCTGGGACCTCAAGCCCGGTTCCAAGAACGGTGGGGAATTCCAGCCGATCTCGACCAAGGGTGATCTGCAGATCAGCGAACACATGCCCAAGACCGCTCAGGTCATGGATAATCTGTCCGTCGTGCGTGCGATGAGCACCCGCGAAGCAGATCATGGTCGCGGTCGTTATTACATGCACACCGCTTACGTACCAAACCCAACTGTTGTTCACCCAGCATTCGGTTCGGTTGTCAGCTACGAACTGGGGACGAAGCGCAAGGAACTGGAAATCCCCGCATTCGTTTCGATCGGTGGTGGCGGTAGCAGCCCCGGCTTCATGGGCATGGCTCACGCTCCATTCCTCGTCGACAACAGCGGCAGCATCCGCAACGCGAGCATGGGCGACTTGGGCCCAGATCGCCTGAATCAACGGCTTAGCATGTTGGGAGTTGTCGAAGACAACTTCATCGGCTCACAGCGCGGCGATTCTGGCCAGGCTCACAAGGACATCTATCAGAAGGCTGTCAATCTGATGACTTCGAAGCAGATGGCTGCGTTCAAGGTCAACGACGAGAAGAAAGAAATTCTCGATATGTACAGCCCAACCCCAGTCGCTGGTGCGATGGGTATGGGTGGTGGCAATCAGTTCGGTCGCAGCCTGTTGATGGCTCGTCGTCTGGTTGAATCTGGCGTTCCATTCGTCGAAGTCGATTTCGGTGGTTGGGACTTGCATGCCAACGTGTTCCAGACGCTGAAGACTCAACGTCTGCCACAGTTGGACGCAGGGATCGCCGGTTTGACCGCCGACCTGAAGCAGCGTGGGATGCTGGACGACACGGTCCTGGTGTGGATGGGCGAGTTCGCCCGTACGCCACGCATCAATCAGGACGTGGGTCGCGATCACTGGGCAGCAAGCTGGTCGGTGATGATCGGCGGCGGCGGCTTGAAGGGTGGTATCGCAGTCGGTGAAACCGACAAGGACGGTACCTCGGTCTCCAGCGACAAGTCTTACCAACCTGGCGACATTTGGGCGACCGTCGCTCATGCGTTGGGGATTCCGCTCGATACGGTCCATACCTCGAAGCGTGGTCGTCCAATGAAGATTGCCAACGGTGGCACGGCGATCAAAGAATTGATTGGCTAACACCCTCAGATTCGGGCC
>DASYEA010000939.1:0-3055 GCA_036499265.1 Schlesneria sp.
TCACCTTTTCGAAGTGCTCCGCCCGCAGCTGGTAGTACCCCGTCAAGTCAACGGGAAAGACGTCGACTGCGACCGTGTCTTCCGGCACGCCTAAACGCTTCTTGGATTTCTTCGACTTGGCATCACTGGCCCCGGCCTTAGCAACCGCAGAGTTTAGCTCGTTCGTTGCGTTTGCTTGAGCGATCGTCGACGCGTTCGGACCGGACCCGGGCGCACCTGAATTGCAAGAGGCTCCGGAGACGAGTGCCAGGACAGCCATCAATCGCCACATTGCTCGAACACCCACAAGCTTTTCCATAATTCGTGGCCCCGAAAAATCAACGGATCGCAATTACAGACACCATGTCTACAATAGACATGGTGTCTGTAATTGCGATCCACGTCAAGCCCGGCTGCTTCTCGAAATTAGCGAATTAAATCTCGCTATCTTCAAATCACTCGCACCTGAAAACCGCGGCGAGAAGATTCTCGGTGAGGTCGCTCGGCTGAAGCTTTTACGAAGGGGCTGGTCGTCGAACGTCTCTTTGACGATCACCGCGGACGTTGTGCTGGCCACAGAGTCGCGTGGTCAGCATCGCTACTTCTGCTTGTAAACTCGTAGCGAAGCCAAGTCGAATTGCGCGCTGCCGGCGGTACTGCGGAGTTCGGTGACGAGTTCGATCTCTTGCAGGTCTTGAGTGATTTCGAACTCGTGCGAGACGGTTTGCCAGTCTGAGGTGCCGATGACGTTGTTCTTGCGTGAGCCGCCGCCGAGTCGGACGCCGGCTCCGAAGCCTTTGTCTTCGGGGGTGGCCATGACGTCTTTGGTCTTCACTTTGGCATCGAAGTGGTAGCGGCCGCGAGCGAGGCGGACTTTGGTGCGGAAGGAGGCTTGAGTCTGGTTGCTGGGTCCAGGGGTGAAAGACAAGACCTTCTTGCCGTCGAGTTCGGTCAGTTCCAGCTTGGCATCTCCCTGTGGCTTGGGAGCCCAATCTTCGACGAGCGCCCAATCGTCGGCATTGAAGGCGATCGGCTCGGGCGGGAACTGGGATTTGATCGCCAGTGCTCGGCCCGCGACGCGGTTCTTGTAGTCCTGAACGCGAGCGTCGAACTGGCGGGCTCGATCTTCATGGATCGATGCCAGGGCCGGACGAATTCTTGCATGAGCAATGTCGATCTTGGCGTGTAACTTGTCAGGCGCGAACATCGGCAGAAGTTCACGGACTCGCTGTCGATATTTAGCCTGAACAGCAGGGTTTTGCATGACGGCGTTCGCGACAATCTGGCCCGGAACGTGGAACACGCCGAAATTGATATCGCCGAACATCTGGTCCATGCCGTGCGGCAGGAAACAAACCTTCTTGTCATCTTCATGGAAGTATAGGCGGTAGTTATTCTTGTTCTGGCAGTAGCCATCCCAGTGACACATCATCAGTTCCATAGCGACGAAGTTGATGAATTCGTCGATTGCGACCTTCTGCTCGATCAGTTGCCAGCGTTTCGTTTGATCTCCTTCTCGGCAGGCCGCAATGAGTTCTTTCAAATCCGTTCGATCATCTGGCCCATCACCGAATTCCTTCTCGAGTGGCGCGTCGATGTCGGTACAAAAACCCCCTTCATAGAAGTTGCCTTTGTGATACTTGTAGTGACGCTTGATGAAGTCTTCGTCCATCCCCTCTTTCAGGACGTAGAAGCCCAAGTCTCGCCCATTCAGCCAGACGCGTGCGTGTGAAGTACGTGCAGCCGGCAAGCCCGCTTCCAGACAAAGCTGAGAAGCGATCAACTCGTTTAAGTACGATTCATCCTGGACCGAGTTATTGAGATGAAACTTATCGAGTCCATGAAATTGCTCGCCCTTCTTTCGCATGGAAAGAGTCAACGCTGGGCGATCGTTGAGGTCTCGAAAGCTACCGGCGGAACCTTTTAGTTTCATCTTCACCTTCTTGAAGGTGGTCGTCTCGTTCTCGGTGAACGTGACATCGACGTAGCGCCGTAAGTCGCGTCGCAATTGTTGCTCTTCTTTATCCGTGAGCGTGATGCGGATTTCGGGGATCATTCCCTTCTGGAAGAATTCATTGGTGGGATCGACTTTCGGCGGTTTGCGTTTGGGTGGCTCTGGAGCAACGACTTTGGGAGCAGGCTCGGCGTTTTTTGGTGCAGCAGCAGGTTTCTGCGTGACTGCCGGCTTCTGTGCGATCTGCAGAGGCTCTCGTTTCGCAGGCACATCGGTCGTCGTTGATTTGATGGGAGGTGAGTTGCTCGTAGCTGGTACGGCGATTTGCTGGGGCAGACCGACGGGAGCACCCAGAGCTTGGGCCGAAGTGTCTGTGACTGGCGCTGTGTGTGCACCGTCAGGTATAGCCGCTTCCAAAGCGGATTCGGCAGAGATCGCATCCGGCGTGCTCAGTCGACGGCTTGGGGTGCGGAGCCGATTCGGCACATCTGAGGACGCTGGAGTGGCTTCGACAACGAGTCGCTGTTCATCGTTGGAACGGGTGCTGACTGCGAACCCATTACTGAACTGCACTGCGATGGCAACCATCACCACCGCACTTATGATCATGGCAAGATTGCGCATCTGTGCCGTACTCCTTTTCCGTTGATATTCAACCGTTACAACGAATTGAACATTCGTCACCCGAAGTTACGATCTTCTCTCAGTTTGTCCCATTTCCAGCGGCCAGACCGCGTTGTAGCATGGCAGGCTTTTCGCAAGAGCAGCGATACCGCGACGGTATCAAATTGACTCCGTGGAAAGATGGCTTGCGTGACGGACACTGGACCCGCAGATGATCCTGAGCAACTGGCGAAGGCGCTTCCCTGGCCGCGGCGCGTGTGGGATCGCGTGCCCCAGTGGGCACGCATTGGTCTGTGCGCAATGTTGACTGGAATTGCTCTGAACGTCGCGCTTGTGATTCGCATCTGGTACGGCTTGCAGGATCCGCCAGAAGTCGTTGCGATTCGCGGACCAGGTCGGCATATCATCATCCCAGCGACCAACCGCGATTTTCGCAAGCTTGGAGCTTGGCGGGCCGCAATCCCCATCGGCCTGCGGGGGACTTCCGCGAAAGACGTG
>DASYEA010000940.1:0-1508 GCA_036499265.1 Schlesneria sp.
GATGCCGAATGCTGCAAAACAACTGTTTGCCGACGCCCCGATCGACGGCTCGGCGATGAAGACGCTTTTGGGATAGACAGGGAAGAAACGATGAATGATGAATAGGATGAACGGGGATCGGCGACCCGCGCAATCGCCCGCCGCATGTGAAGCTCTGGCCTGTCAGAGCGAGACGATGAAATCACAGAAGGATTGTTGCACTACCGGGGCCCAAGGATCGGAACTCGGGCCGAGTTGACCAGACTGCCCCCGGCAATGGCACATTGATGACGCAAAGATCAGTAGTATATAGAATCAATTCTGACCTAATCAGCAAATAATTCGTGTATATTCCTGAGCAAGATTGATAACTTCGGGAAGCATTGTTGGGGCGGCGGTTCGGTTGGCCTGCCATAGCCAATGCACCATGGGTGTCGTAACGCATGCCACGGCGGGATTTACGCGCTCGTTGATCATCTGTGAGGAAACGGGAAATGCATAAGCACAAGGTCAGCAGGCGTCGCGGATTGATAACCAAACCGCGCGAGTTCAAGCGCAATAAACCGGCACTGAGCCAGGTTGTCGGCGCGGAATACGTCGAGGCGCTCGAACGCCGCACGCTGCTGGCCGCAGCCCCGGTGATTACCGAGTTTGAAGCCAGCAACTCAAGCGGAATCGTCGATGGCAACGGTGCGCACTCCGACTGGATCGAAATTCAAAACCAGGGCGATACCTCGATCGATCTGCAGGGCTGGCATCTCACAGACGATGCCAGCAAGCCTGCCAAGTGGACGTTTCCGTCGCACGTCCTCAACGCCGGACAATACATGGTCGTCTTCGCGTCGGGACACAACACACCCGACCCTGCCGGCAATCTGCACACAAACTTCGCGCTCAGCGCCGATGGCGAGAACCTGTCGCTTCGCGAGCCGGATGGAACGGTGGTCAGCGAATTCGATTCGGATGGGGCTCCCTATCCCAAGCAGATTGCCGACGTCTCTTACGGCCCGACCAAAACGCTCGATTCAACGCCGCTGATCCAGAAGGGAGCGGCAGCGAAAGCGTTCGTCCCGGTCGACAGTTCACTCGACGGCGGCCAATGGACGGCGGTTGATTATGTCGACTCGGCTTGGAAATCCGGCAACACGGGAGTGGGCTTTGACGGCGGGGGAACTTCGTCTACCGCAGCGCTGCTGGGTCGCTGGTCGGCGCAATCACTCAACAGCCTCGCGGATGGAGCCGCGATTTCGTCGTGGTCGGTTGCCGCAGGCAGCGGAATGGCAACGCAGACCACACCGGCCAATCAACCGCACTTGGAGAAGAATCAGCTCAACGGTCGTTCGGTCGTCCACTTTGATGGCGTCAACGACCAGCTTCGCGTGACCAATCAGTCGTTAAACGGTGCGACAAACTTCACCGTCGCGATGGTCTTTCGTACGAGCACCGCCGGGCGCGCCGGTACGCAGTGGTACAACAACACGGGAATTGTAGATGCCGAGGTAGGCGGAGTTACCAATGACTGGGGTATG
>DASYEA010000941.1:0-2597 GCA_036499265.1 Schlesneria sp.
CGCAAGGTCTTCATCGAAGGATTGAATCTGGTCAGCGCCCTAGAAGTGGGCTTTGGTGGTGTCTGGGTCGGTGCGGCACCATATCTGATGTTTATCCACGATAAGGACGGAAACGATATCCCCGACGACATCGACCAGAAACCACAAGTCGGCCTGCAATTCCCCAAAGATGTGCCTCCCAGTGCCACCGTACTGCTCGATGGCTTCGGTTGGCAAGATACCCATGAAACGCTGAACGCGCTCATCTGGGGACCGGATGGTTGGCTGTATGGATGTCACGGCGTGTTCACGCATTCCAAGGTCGGTAAGCCTGGTGCGAAGGACGACGCTCGACAAGGCCTGAACGCGGGCGTCTGGCGTTACCATCCGACGAAGAATCAATTCGAAGTCTTCTCGCATGGGACCAGCAATCCGTGGGGTGTCGATTTCGACGATCATGGTCAGGCATTCATCACCGCCTGCGTGATCCCGCACCTGTGGCACATGATCCAGGGAGCACGCTACCAACGTCAGGGTGGTCAGCATTTCAACCCGTACACGTTTGAAGATATCACCACGATTGCTGATCACCTGCACTACGTCGGCAAGATTCAAGACCATGCCTGGTGGGGACATGAACCGCATGCTCCGACTGACACTCTCGCCGCCGGCGGTGGCCACGCTCATTGCGGCGCCATGATCTATTTGGGTGACAACTTCCCAGAGCGATATCGCAACCAAATCTTCATGGATAATGTCCATGGCAACCGGATCAATATCTGTAAGTTCGATCGCGAAGGCTCGGGTTTCGTCGGTCGCCGAGCTCCCGATTTCCTGATCGCCAATGATCACTGGTTCCGCGGTATCAATCTTAAATATGGACCTGACGGCTCGGTCTATCTGATCGACTGGTACGACAAGAACGCCTGCCATCGCACGAATCCCGAGATCTGGGATCGCACCAACGGCCGTGTTTACAACGTTAAGTACACAGGAGGCGATAAGCCTGCGGAGAAGACCAAAGCAGTTGATCTGACCAAGTTGTCGGACGTCGAACTGGTGAAGCTTCAGTTGCACACCAATGACTGGTACGTCCGCTCGGCTCGGCGATTGCTGGCCGAACGGACCGCAGCCGGCAAACTCGATGGCCAGGTGGAAGTGCAACTCGCAGCGATTGCTCAAACAGCGGAAGATCCCAAGCACCGCCTGCGCGCGATCTGGGCCCTGCACAGTATCGGCAAGTTGACGCGACCTCGCTGGGAACTGGCCGCTGGCGACACCAACGAATACTTGCGGGCGTGGGCGATTCAACTCGCGTGCGAATCGACACCAGACACTGATTTGTTGCCGGGTTTCGTGGCCAAGGCAAAGTCTGATCCCTCGGCCGTCGTGCGCCTGTATCTGGCTTCGGCCCTGCAGCGACTGCCGCTCGACCAACGTTGGGACATCGCTGAGGCGCTGCTGACTCGAACTGAAGACATCAACGATCAGAATTTGCCATTGGTATTGTGGTATGGCATCGAACCGCTGGTCGTCGCCAACCCCGCCAAAGCGATCGCACTGGCGAAAGGTTCCCAGATTGAGAAGATTGCTCGATTCATCGCTCGGCGCGCCGCTTCGAACAACGAGTCGACGAACGCCGTAGTCGAATGGTTGGCATCAGCTAAGGACACCGGCCAGCAACAACGATTGCTCGACGAATTGCGCTTGGCTTTCGAAGGCCGTGTCAACATCCCACAGCCCGCTGCGTGGGTCTCCGCCTATGACGAACTGCTGAAGAGCCCCGATGCGGCTGTCCGTACGAAGGCAGATCAGATCGCCGTAGCCTTGGGCGACAAACGAATCCTGCCGCGCATGCGAGAAATCCTGATCGATGCCAAGCGTCCGCTTGAGCAACGTCAGCAAGCATTGGAGTTGCTGGTCAAGGGACGCGACGCCGATGCCGCCCCTGCCCTGCGAGCCGCATTGACGGAACCGACACTACGGGCTCCCGCCATCCGCGCGCTGGCAGCATTTGATGACGCGACCACGGCCTCAACGATTCTCGCTCTGTATCCCAAGTTGAACGACGTCGAGAAACGGGATGCCATCAACACGCTGGTCGCTCGTCCGGTCACGGCGGGCAAGCTGTTCGATGCCATCGAGAAAGGGGATATGCTGCGAACCGATGTGCATGCCTATCACGTGCAGCAGCTTCTCGGCTTCAAAGACGAAGCCCTTGCCAAGCGCATTACTTCTGTGTGGGGCGAGATCCGCGCAACGGCCAAAGACAAGCAGGAACTGATTGCCAAGCAGAAGACGGTGCTGACGGCAGCTCGATTAAAATCGGCGGATCTCAGCAACGGTCGACGTTTGTTCGCGAAGACCTGCTCCGCTTGCCACACACTATTCGGTGAAGGTGGCAAGATCGGGCCAGATATTACAGGGTCCAATCGAGCGAACCTCGACTACATCCTGGAAAATATCCTCGATCCATCCGCGATCGTCGGCAAGGACTATCGCACGACACTGCTGGCCCTCAATGACGGACGAGTGATCTCGGGCCTGATCCAGAAAGAGACCGACAGTGCGGTGACCGTGCGGACGATCAACGATGCCGTCGTCTTCGCAAAGGGGGA
>DASYEA010000942.1:0-4891 GCA_036499265.1 Schlesneria sp.
CATTCAGTGATGATGGAATCGGGCTCATTCATCCCTCCGATTCTTCTGCACTAGAATCGACATCGCACGATCGATCGGGATATGAACTTTTCCCTTGGCCTGATCGACCCATCCATAGGTCGATAGCTTTTCGCGTTGTTCGGCCTCGTAGCGACTTCGCGTCTTCTGTTGTTGCGGATTGAGCGTTGCAATGTCTGTTGAGCGAGAAATCGGTTGTACTGCCGTCGCAGGCGCTGACATCCGCACTGACACCCAGCGGCGAAGCTCACCACTGACCAGGATTGCCAGTGCGATAACTGCGAACAGGCTTAGCCCACACAATCCGACAATGCGCCCGCTGATTGTGGCGGCTTCATGCGTAATGCCGGGCTGCGACACTTCTGAAAGGGAGGGCTTCTCGTTCATGACGTGATCGCCTCCAGACGCGCGGTAGGTATCGTTGCTAGAGGTTCCATGTGCAGCGGCGGTAGCGTTGCTCGAAGACGCAGAAAGATGCCGAACCACGCACTGCATACCGTGATCAACGCCACCGGCAAGCAAACCATCCACCAGTTACCGCCCACACCACAGGAGGGAATGATCGTCCATGCCAGATCGACAACTCGCATGAGCAACAGGTCGCCTGCTACGACCGCCACGGCAATCGGATTCGTTTTGACATCCCGGGAAAGCAGACTGCCAAACGGAACAATGAAATGAAACAGAAGTAGGGACAGTCCAAATCCGGGCCACACTCCGGTCAAGCGCCGCTGATACCACGAGGTCTCGATCGGCAGATCGCCAGACCAGATGATCAGGAACTGCGAAATCGCAAAATAGACCCAGAGCAGCAGAAAAGCCATCAGCAGGTTGCCGAGATCAAGGGCGCGAGCATGTTCTGACTTGGCATCGGCGGGCAAAGTGGCGCGAGAGTTCGGCAGCATTTGCATCATCAGGACGAACGACATCCCACTGACGACGAATCCCATCATCAAAATCGCTGCGAAGATCGTGGACATCCACTTTGGCTCAAGTGACATTACCCAGTCGATCATCGCAAACGTCGTCGTCAAACTAAGCGCGAGCAGCCCCAGCGCAATCAGTCGCGGCGTCGCACACCATTCACCTAACTCACCACTCCGACGCAGCAGCCCATAGCGGCGCACAACCATCCAGGACAACAATCCCCAAGCCAGCAGGTAAATGACTGCTCGACCTGCCCAAGCCCAGACTTCGAAATAGATCCGTTGGTGTCGGTTCAAGAGTTCCGATGCACGCGCCGAGTCAAGCCACGGATAGATGGACATTGCCCCAATGATCAACGGTAAGAATAGCAGTGCTGTCAGAGGAAGGGTGGCCGTTGCTGCGACCAGGTGACGAGCGATTTCCAACCCCCACTGACCCCCAGTCATCTGGTGAAGCAGCGACAAACCCAGGCAGCCGAGACAAGTGCCCACGACAAACAGGACAGAGACCAAGTACGCAGGCCAGAAGCTCGACGGAACTAGGATGGCCAACGCAACGCAGGCAACAGCCCCCGGCAAAGACGCGAGTAGAGAACGCTGCTGGATCTTTCGCAACTGGTCCTGGCCATCAGATTGGAAGGCGAGATGGCTCATGGAGCACCCGCCTTAGCCGCATTGAACGGCAATTTGTCGATCTCGGGGAGATCGGCGAGGTCTGCTGACTGGCTAAGCTGTAACGCTCGTAAATAAGCGACGATGGCCCAGCGATCTTGTGGTTCGATTCGTTTTCCAAAGGGTGGCATTCGACCGCGCCCCTGCGAGATGACCTTGAACACTTCGCCGTCCGGAACTGTCTGCAATCGGCTGATGTGGTACGAAGGTGGAGCGGGGAAACCTCGCTGTACGACCATCCCGTCGCCAAAACCCGCCGCTCCGTGACACGGCGCGCAGTAGATCGTGAATCGTTGCTGACCTCGATTCAGCAGTTTGTCTGAGACGTGCAGTGGGTTTCGAGCAACAGCCTTGCCGTCCTCCAGACCGGTTTCTTCTGGGCTTCCAGTCGGCAGCATCCCGCGGGCGATCGTTCCGGCGACGGGAGAGCGTTGTCCCAATCCATCTGGAAATGCGGCACTCGACTGCATTGTGTCGACGCGAGGCTGATCGACCATATGTGGCTGGCAACCCGTGATCATTAGCGCGGTCAATAGCGATAGTGCGACCATGAACACGCGACAAACAACGCGTGATACTTCACGTTTCTGGTTGCATGACCTACAGGCTCGCGGGAACATCCCACACCTCAGTTGCGTTCGAGTCCGTCAAAAGCTGCTTCACTTTGTCCGAATCAAACAATGGATCAGTCGCCTTGATACAAATGAAGAATCCGTCCGAAGTGGCATGACGGAAGGCCTCGACATCAAAGAGCGGATGATAGAGACACGGCAGACCGTTCAACGCCAGCATTCCCAGTACGGCAGACAGCGCACCGCCCAGGATCGTCAACTCGAACGTGATCGGCAGGAACGACGGCCAGCTATTCAATGGCCTTCCGCCAATATTCAACGGATATGCGACAACCGCAACCCACCACTGCATGGTGAATCCGATCACGCCACCAGCGAGACAACCCAGCAGCACCACCAGCGACATGCCCGTCTTCTTGACACCGATCGCCTCGGCCAGTCCCTCCACAGGAAAGGGCGTATAGGCATCGATTTGTTTGTAGCCTCGGGCCGTCAGTTCTGCCGCGGCCTTCAGCAGGGCAGTCGTGTCTGGATATTGTGCCAGCAGACCATAAGTGGTCGTCCGATGGTTCATGTGGCCTCCTCTGCAGAAGCCGTTTGATCGTGAACCATTTCCTGAACTTCCGAGATCGAAATCATCGGCAGAAAGCGGATGAACAGCAGCAACAGCGTCACAAACAAGCCCATCGATCCGAACAGAGTCGCCCAGTCCCAGATCGTCGGGTAGTACATGCCCCACGACGATGGCAAGTAATCTCGATGAAGGCTGGTGACGACGATCACAAACCGCTCCAGCCACATTCCGACATTTACCACCAGTGCGATAGCAAACAGCAGCATCGTGTTCTTACGGACTCTGGTTGACCACAGCAATTGAGGAATCGCGATATTACAGATCAGCAGCGCATAGTAAGTCGCAGCATAGGGCCCCGTTTGTCGGTTCCAGATGGCGAACCGATCATAAGTTTCATCGCTGTACCAGGCCCCGAAATGCTCCATCAAGTAGCCATAGGCGACCACCATCCCTGCCGCCAGCATCACTTTGGCCAGGTTGTCGAGGTGCCAGTCGGTGACCAAATCTTGAAGTTGGAACGCGATTCTCAAGGGAATTGCGATTGTCAGCACCATCGCAAAGCCAGAGTAAATTGCGCCGGCGACAAAGTAAGGCGGGAATATGGTCGTGTGCCATCCGGGGACAATCGCCATGGCAAAATCAAAGCTAACGATCGTATGCACGGAAACCACCAGCGGTGTTGCCAGTCCGGCCATCAGCAAGTACGCATCTTGATACCGTTTCCAATGTCGCGCCGACCCGCGCCATCCCAGTGCGAAGGCTCCATAGATGATTTGACCACTGCGTGATCGACAGCGATCTCGAATGGTCGCCAAGTCAGGGATCAGCCCGATGTACCAGAACAGCAGCGACACGGTCGCATACGTGCCGACAGCAAACGCGTCCCACATTAACGGACTGCGAAACTGCGGCCAGACCCCCGTCGTCGCCGGATACGGAATCATCCAATAGAAGAACCACGGCCGACCCATATGGATCAGCGGAAATAGCCCTGCGCAGGCCACCGCAAACAACGTCATCGCTTCGGCAAATCGATTGATCGACGTGCGCCATTCTTGGTGAAACAGCAGCAAGATCGCCGAGATCAACGTGCCCGCGTGGCCGATCCCCACCCACCACACAAAATTGACAATCGCGAATCCCCAACCGACGGGAATATTGACTCCCCAGATCCCGATTCCCTTGACAAACAACCACGTCACTGCTCCAAACAGAACCAGCGTCCAGGTGAACGAAAACGCGAACGCCAGATACCAATTCACGGGCGTGCGTCTTTGCAGGACAACCGAAGTGATCCGGTCGGTCACAGCATGCGCGGCGGGCAACGGTGGCTTTCGGTCGATGGCAGGAACCGACATCTTCAGTCCTTTGCCAGATCGGGATGGGGATTTCGCAGCGACGCCAGGTATGTCGTTCGCGGTCGAGTATTCAGTTCCGCCAGCAGGCTGTAGGACAAACTTGACTGCTTCTCGGTCGCCACGGCACTCTGCGGATCGCGAATGTTCCCAAAGGAAATAGCTCGCGTGGGACAGACCGACTGACAGGCAGTCACCACATCGCCGTCTGCAATGGAGCGATCCTGCAATCCCGCACTGATCCGCGCCGCGCTGATTCTCTGCACGCAGTACGTGCATTTCTCCATCACACCACGGCTGCGAACGGTCACCTCGGGATTCGGTAATAACTGCAGCAGCGGCTCTTCGCGTAATTCACTGTGGTAGTCCAGAAAGTTGAAGCGTCGCACTTTGTATGGACAGTTGTTCGAACAATACCGCGTCCCCACGCAGCGGTTGTACGTCATCTCGTTCAGCCCCTCATTGCTGTGAGTTGTCGCCGCGACGGGGCAGACCACTTCGCAAGGGGCATGTTCGCAGTGCATGCATGGGACCGGTTGATGATCGATCTGTGGAGCATCGGGCGAGCCCGTGAAGTACGTGGCGACCCGCAACCAATGCATTTCGCGGCCGAGTGCGACTTGAGTCGGACCAACCACTGGCGTGTTGTTTTCCGCTTGGCAGGCAATGACACAGGCATTGCATCCGATGCACGCCCCGAGATTGATCGACATCCCCCATTGATTCTCGGCCAAAGCCCCGTCCGGTTCAGGAGGATAAAAAGAAAACTGGTCG
>DASYEA010000943.1:0-2911 GCA_036499265.1 Schlesneria sp.
TGGATTGGATCACTGACGATGTTGTAGCAGTAGTCGTCGGTCGCACCGAGCGTTGTGCCGGCCCTGATACCGGCACCTGCGAGCAACGTTGTGAAGCAGCGCGGATGATGATCGCGGCCGTAATCGGTGGCGGTTAGTCCCCCTTGCGAGTAGATCGTGCGACCAAATTCACCGCCCCAGACGATCAGTGTGTCCTTAAGCAAGTCTCGCTGTTTCAAATCCTTGATCAGAGCGGCGGTCGGCTGATCGGTGTCTTTGCACTGGCCGCGGATCGCGTTCGGCAGGCCACCGTGATGATCCCAGCCCATGTGGAACAGTTGTACGAACCTGACATCGCGTTCGGCCAGGCGACGAGCCAGCAGACAATTTGCGGCATAGCTACCGGGACGGCTGACATCGGGGCCATAAGAATCGAGGATGTGCTGTGGCTCTTTGGAAGTGTCGAGCAGATCGGGCACACTCGTCTGCATGCGAAACGCCATTTCGTACTGGGCAATTCGAGTCAGGATTTCGGGGTCGCCCACATCGTCGAAGTGCTGTTGATTCAAAGCCGAGAGCCGGTCGAGCGTCCCGCGACGAGCCGCCTGGTCGACGCCGGGCGGGTTCGACAGGTACAGCACCGCATCGCCTTTGTTGCGGAATTTGACACCCTGATGCACGGACGGGAGAAATCCGGAGCCCCACAGTCGATCGTAGAGCGGCTGATCATCCGGTCGACCACTGCCAAATGACGTGAGTACCACATAGGCCGGCAAGTCCTGGTTTTCGCTCCCCAAGCCATAGCTCAGCCACGACCCGATGCTGGGGCGACCTGCCAGTTGGTGGCCGGTCTGGCAGAAAGTGATCGCCGGATCGTGATTGATCGCCTCGGTGTTCATCGAACGAATCATGCACAGATCGTCGGCGATCTTGGACATGTGCGGCAGCAGTTCGCTCATCCACATGCCGCACTGGCCGTGCTTGGCAAACCGGAAGATGGACGGGGCCACGGGAAACTTCGATTGTCCTGAAGTCATCGTCGTCAGCCGCTGGCCCTGGCGGATGGATTGGGGCAGATCTTCGCCGTGTCGATCTTTCAAATCGGGCTTGGGATCAAATAGATCCATCTGCGACGGGGCACCCGATTGAAACAGATAGATGATCCGCTTGGCCTTCGGCGCGAAGTTTGGAAAGCCGGCCAAAGCAACGTGCGCTTTTGGGCTGTCGCCTGTGGTCGCCATAACCTGCTGTCCCAACAGCGAACCCAGCGCTGCCGCACTGACACCGGTACCGGTATGCCTCAGGAAGGCACGGCGATTGAGCGCGTCTTGAAATGAGAACGGTCGATTCATCATGGCATTATTCTCGCGTAATCACTTCATCGAGGTTCAGCAAGACGTTCGCTGTCAGGGTGTAAGCAGCCAAGTCGGCAGCATCAAGGTTTGCTGCCGACTTCGCATCGCCAAATTTCAGCAGCTTCTGTGTCGCTTCGGGGTCTAGTTTCAATCGAGTCCAATCGGCCATCAGGCCTTCGTTCAGAACTTTCAATTCATTGGCCGTCGGCTGTCGCGATGTCGTAAGTTGAAAGCCATACGCCAGCCGATCAGCGGTCGTGGTGCCTCCTTCAGTCAGCATTCGTTCGGCGAGTTTTCGTGCCGCCTCGACATAGGTGATCTCATTGAGCAATGACAATGCTTGCAGCGGTGTATTAGTGCGCGACCGTTTGACGGTACAGACCTCACGGTTCGGCGCGTCGAAGAGCAGCATTGTGGGTGGAGCGGCGGTCCGCTTCCAGATCGTGTACATCGTCCGGCGATACAGACCTTCGCCCGAGTCGTGCTTGTAACCACGCAGATCGCCGTAGCGACTGGTTTCGTCCCAGACCCCTTCGGGCATGTAAGGCCGAACGCTTGGGCCGCCGATCTTGTCGACCAATAGACCGCTGGCGGCCAAGGCCTGATCGCGCAACGTTTCGCCCGATAATCGGAATCGCGGGCCACGCGCCAGCAGGCGGTTTTCGACATCTCGCTCGACGAGTTCTTTTGTGACATGCGACGATTGACGATAAGTGGCACTCATGACCATCAGCTTCTGGATAGCCTTCATATCCCACGGCTTCGCTGATTGGTTGACCGTCTCTGGATCGACTGACCTGGCCACTGTCGGCTGCATGAATTCAGCGGCCAGCCAATCGAGCAACTCGGGATGCGAGGGGAAGTCGGCTTGGGAGCCAAAGTTCTCGGATGTTTTCACTAAGCCCGTTCCGAAGAACCGTTCCCAGGCTCGATTCACCCACACACGCGACGTGAGCGGGTGCGACGGATCGACGAGCCATTTAGCCAAGCCGAGGCGATTTGGAGCTGCTCCGGCAGGGAGCGGTGGAAATGCCTTGGGAAGCCCCGCCGTGACTTTTTCGCCGGGCTTGTCGTATTCGCCGCGAATCAGAATGTAGGCATTGCGTGGATTTGGGAGTTCGCGCATGACCATCACGTTCGGAGCGGCCGCGGCGAGCTTGTTCTTCTGTTCTTTGAGCCCCGCGACGACGGCTTCGGCCTGCTTCCAGGGGCTGTCGATATTCGCTTTGAAGAACTTCTCCAGTTCCGCTTTTTGATCGGGCGATCGTTTGTTGGCTTCGATGTTCAGAATCTGCTTGAGAGATTCCGGAAACTTGGCACCGTCGAGTTTCACCGTACTGGGCGGCAGTGATGTCATCGACAGTCGGAACCGGCCGATATTGTGTTGATTCAATGCGGCATGCTTCAGGCGAACTGTCAGCGTGGCGTTGGCAGGAATGGTCACCAGCGATTCAGCGATGAACATGGCGTTAGTTTGATCGCGTCGCGTCGGTCCATCGACGGCCCAGCCATTGTTCGGATTGCCATCCAGGATCAAACCGATTTCCCAGCCACGCTGTGAGTAGGTCGCTTCCGCG
>DASYEA010000944.1:0-11195 GCA_036499265.1 Schlesneria sp.
GACGACCACAGGCAAGCTGAGCAGCGTCGGTTGCTGCAGATGGGCGAGGCTTCCCTTCAACAAGTCCGCGACTTGTGTTGCCGATTCGAAACGATCATGCGGCAGTTTGGCTTGCAGCCGCGCCACGAACATCTCCAGCCATTCGGGCACGATCGGATTGAATTCTCGCAACGAACGAGGCGTGTCGTCGCAGACTCGCCGCAACACACCCATCGCAGTTTCGGCACGGAACGGAGAATGTCCCGCGAGCAATGTATACATCACGCTGCCCAGACTGAACAAATCCGTGCGGTAGTCGACGCTGTCGCCGCGCGCCTGCTCAGGAGACATATACTGCGGTGTCCCGGCAATCACGCCGCTTTGCGTGAGACTGGCGTCATCCGCGGCGCGAGCCAGTCCAAAATCGGTAAGTAGTACTCGATCGACGTTCCGCTCGAGCAAAATGTTTCCCGGCTTGATATCGCGATGCACCAGCCCTTGCGCATGAGCTGCGGCCAAGCCCTCTGCCACTTGCTGGCCGATTCGCAACACATCGACAACTTCAAAGGGGCCCTGCCGATTCAATCTTTGCTGGAGTGATTCGCCGGGAACGAACGACATGACCAGATAGGGTGGATGATGATTGCCTCCGACAGCATGGATCGCCACCACATGCTGGTGGACAACCGCTGCTGCGGCCTGGGCTTCGCGTGCGAAGCGTCGACGGGCGGCCGCGCTCGTCGCACAGTGAGGATGCAGAACCTTGACTGCGACATAGCGATTCAATTCGTGGTCGTAACCTTTCAGTACGATCCCCATTCCACCACAGCCGATGAGTTCCAAGATCTCGAATTCGCCGATCCGCCCCAGCATGGCAGGGTTGTCCGACGGCGAAAGAAAGTCGAGCGGAACGGAGTTTGAATCTTCATGTTCGTTGTTCGCCGCAATGTCGGGGAATGCTTCGTCAACATTCGACAATGCTGACCGCGTGTCTTGCCAGATGATTTCGTCCGCGGCCAGAAATTCCAACTGCTGGCGACAACCTCGGCACGTTTCGAGGTGTGCTGTCACTTCCGTTTGCACGGCGTCGGGCAAGTCATCGTCCAATAGCCGCTGCAATCGATCTTGATCACAAGGCGAGGCGTGGGCCACCATCTGCGTTCCTTGACTCTTCTAATTCACTTCAACTCTGATCAAGCTTGAAATCACCACTCAATTCACGCTCACGAACTTCGTCGACGACTTCCCTTAGTCGCTTCATCACGCGGCTGCGCGAGACGTAGACGACACCGGCCGTCACTCCCAGTTGGTGGGCCACCTCAACGACGTCGCCGTTTTCGACGGCCGTCATCCAGAATGCTTTCCATGTCGACTCGCGAAACTCGGACCGAATTCGTTCCGAGGCCCAGCGAAAGATTTGCCGCTTTCGCTCGAAATCGAAGAGTTCAGACGCTTCGCCCTCGGGGGCCGCCTGCTCCTCAAGCCATTGGCGAAATCCAGTGTCACCATTGCCGCGGGGATGCCGCGACTGGCGGATCAGAAAGTTGACGACAAGATTTCGAGTAATGGTCGCCAGCCAACCACGGAATGAACCCCGCACGGGGTTGGATTCCCAGCGACCAATTGCTGCAGCCACTGCGACGAAGACTTCTTGCGTCACCTCGGCAGCGTCGGCGGAGCGAAGGCCACGTCCCCGCACAAGTCGCCCGATCAGCGGCTCGTAGATTTCGAGGAACTCATTCCAGGCAGGCTGGTTGCGCGAATCTCGCAACTTGATCAGCAGGCTCGGTCGAGTCTCGGGAATCGATGTCACCGTGCATCTCCGGTTGTCGCGTCCGCGAGCGTTGCATTCCACCGCTTGGAAGTGCGCTCATAGTAGACACAACAGGTGACCGGGTTTCTTGCACAAGAAAGCCGAATCGGGCGAGAAAATCAGATTTCCTCGCCCGATTTGAAGTTCGTCAACGATGCCACAGGTCAATCAAGATTCATCCTGCATCTGCTTTGGTCCCCTATTTCGTTTCTGGAGGCCGATTTGCGGCATACAGCCGAGGAGCCCCGCCTGCCAGTGGCACGCGGAATTCGGAATGCGATCCTGTTTCGAGCGTATAGACTTCCATCGCACCCGATGCCCCCTTGCGGCGATAGGTCAGCGGGTAAGGGAGATCGAATTCGTGCGAATCACCAGGCTTCAAGGTCAGCGGTTCGCCCCAAGGGCTGGTCGGGGCTTTCGTTTCGTACGTGAATGCTTCATCGCTGAGGTTCGTAATCTTGATGCGTGCAAGCTTATAGGTGACTTCGACCAGCGGTGACTTCCAGTTCAGGTCGTGCAGCCGTAATCGAGAGGGGCCGATCTTCAGGTCAGGAACTTCCATCGAAGCAGCCGTCGTCCCCTTGCTGAATGTCTTCCAGGCGTGCTTGAATTGTTCGATGTAGCCGTCCGTGTCAATCTTCGTGTCTTTCGCGTTGTACCCGTCAGCAAACTTCGATGTTCCAGTCACGCTGGTATCCTGCTGCCAATCGAGACTCACAATTCGAACATCGTGAGCGGGCGACTTCAGTGTCGCACGAACTTGTTCTGCAATATTCAATTCGATGACGGCGCACGGCTTCCAGGTTGGTTCGCTTGGCGTCTTGATTGAGATCGTGATCTGCAGTCCGTTGACGCGGAATTCAAACGGTTGCTTGTCCCCACTATCGGCCGTCTGAATCGGATTGCCGGCTTCGAGCGGCCGAACAACTCGCAGAGATGATCGCACTTGCAGATCGTCACCATACTGTTTCAAGTCGGGAATCAGCTCTTGCAGCGTCGCACGATCAGCCAGCTTCGCAAACAGGGGATCTGGAATATCGAGCAGGTCCAGCTTCAGTTGATCTGCGTCCACAGCCATTTCGGTGAGTGGCGTGAGCACTTGGGGTGCGACCATCGCATGCAAGGCTGTATCTTTTGGCAGGCGATCCAACTTTGCGCCAGCCCCGGGAACTTTCTTCAGCGGTTTGACGGGTCCGTATGGATCCATGCTGGCCGCAGTCACGCCGACCACCATGGAGAGCCCGTTTTCGTCGGTCGAGATCTGTTCTGGCCAGACTCGCAAACGTGGTGGATAAATCGGCAGTGGCCAGAGCTTGGCGATGGAATCTCCTGATGATGAGACCGGTGATCCCGTTTCAGGCAGCACCAGATTCTTTTCGATCTGCTTGATGATCCCGGGAACGATTTGCAGCACTTCGTTTTCGATGCGACCGCGGGCTCCATACAGGCCACTGACCAATCCGTCTCTCACGGCGCTTTCGGTCATCCCGAATCCCTGCGTCGAAATGCCGGCTGGCCCGGTCACATAGAAGTTATCCGCGGGAATCTGGAAGCTGGCTCCCACTTGTTTCAGTCGGATCGTTCGATTTTCAATGTAGGGCGTCAGTTCCAGATTTAGCCAGACGGGGGCGCGTTGACCAATGATGATGTTGATCGGCCCCGCTTGGGCCGAATGACGCTCGCCCGAAACGGATGTCCCACCGATTCCCAGCACTACATTGCGAATACCCATCTGGACGAGAAGGCGATCTTTGCCGATCCCCTTCGTCAGCACGCGTTCCAGATCGGCGCGATACGAAATTCCCGAGAACCGAATGCCGAAGGATCGTCCTTGAGCGACAGTGCTATCGAACATGTCGTTCAATCGCCCCGTCAACATGTCCTTGGGGACAGTGGCAGGAATCGAATAGGACAATGCGGCCAGCGCATCGTTTCCTAATCGAATGGCAACCGCTTCGGGGATCTCAACGGCAGGGACGAACGGGACGGTGATGGGGTCGATCGGCTTCACCAGAGGCTTTGTACCCAACACGGCGGGAGTGTTCTTGGGATCAAGCATCCACTGGATCACCGAGTCGTTGCCGAAGACCCCGTCGCAAAGGTAGTGACCAACATTGGGAAACTCAGTGTAGGTCGCTGTTCCGCCTGCTTCTTTGAGAGCATCGACCATTCGTTTGTCAGATTCTGGTCGAACGAGCTTGTCGATTTCTCCATGGAACGCCCAGACCGGCACATCCTTCAGTGCCCCAACCTTGCTGACATCTCCGCCCCCTGCCAACGGGACGACAGCCAGCCAGCGGTCCGGTTCGGCAATACCCAAGCTCCAGGCACCGTAACCACCCATCGACCAACCCGACAATACAATCCGCTTCTCGTCGACGTTGTATTTCTTCTGAACGTCTTCCAGTGCTTTCAGAGCGCGATTGGCATCGGGGCTGCCGGCCTGCCATCCTTCCAGGATGCGTGCTTCAGTCGATTCACATTGAGGAAACACGACGATGAATGGGAAGGTCTTGGCTCGCGCTTTGACGAAGGGAGCCAGTCCCGCCGTAATCTGCAGGTGATTGTCTTTCCCTCGTTCGCCTGCACCGTGCAGGAACAGGATTGCAGGAGTCGGCTTGTCGGCACGATATCCCGCAGGGACGAAGACGATGTACTTGTGCTCACCGGAATCATCCTTCAACGATTGATTGAAGAAATCACCGGTACCCGGTTGGACCACCGGCTGTTGTTGGGCCCGAAGTGGAGTGATTCCCAATCCAAGGATGACGAGCGACATCGCCCACAATCGCAAGCGCCTTGGATACAAGTCAGTTGTCACGGTCATTTCTCCTACTGCGTGATTCACCACGCATTGGGCCCGGTCAAAATTTTTCCGGCAGATTCTGCCGCCATCTTTCGTCGGTCATTTGCTGAAGTCAACCATATGGGCAATTCACAAAAGATGTTTCCGATTCGTAACTTCTGGCGGATATAACGGCTACGCTTGCAGTAGCGGCTCGACAGACTGCATGGTATAGCGCACGATGCGACCGTACCGGTCGCGAGGATCATGTCGGGTCCTTGATTGAATCATCCGACCATGAAGGTAAAGTTCTCGAATGGCCGCTGAATCAAAGTTTTTCAATCGAGAGTTGAGCTGGCTGGAATTCAACCAGCGAGTCTTGGAAGAAGCACGCAACGAGTCGATTCCCCTGCTGGAGCGACTCAAGTTTTTAGCCATCACCGCGTCCAACTTGGACGAATTCACGATGGTTCGCGTGGGCAGTCTGCAACTCGTTCAGGCTGAAGGAGATACTCGTTCCGATCCGTGCGGACTGACTCCCTCTGCTCAGCTTCTGGCGATTGGCGAGCGGATGCATGCGTTCGCTTCCGCCCAGTACGAATGCTACCTGGGGGACTTACAGCCTGCACTCATCGAAGCCGGCTTCCACCGGGTTTGTCCGAATGAGCTGACCGACCGACAAGCGCATCACGTTCAGACCTTGTTCGAGCAAGAGATCTTTCCGGTTCTGACGCCACTGGCGATCTCATTGAACAAGTCGGAGGAAGGGAAACCCGCCGCTCGCAAGAAGACATCCAAGAAGAAGCAGACCGCAGAGTCGGCAGAGACCAAAGTCATCACCGAGATGCCGGTCTTCTTTCCCGATTCGGATGTCCCTTCCTTCCCGTTGCTGATCAATCAATCTCTGAACCTGTGTGTTCGACTGGCTCCCGCGACCGGTTCAGAAACGCCTCGGTTTGCCATCGTTCCATTTGGACGCAATCGCCAGCGATTTATCACGCTGCCATCGGATAGTGGTTTCAGCTTTATCCTGCTAGAAGAAGTGGTGAGTCGGTTTCTGCCACAACTGTTTCCCGGCGAAGTCATCGAAGAGTGCGTGCCGTTCCGCATTACGCGCAATGCCGATATGGAACTGCAGGAAGATCAGGCGTTCGATCTGCTTTCTGAAATGCAGGAGATCGTCAATGCGCGCCGTCAAAGTGCCTGCGTACGGCTTGAAGTCGCCGATCATGGCAGTGCGACGGTGCGCGAGTTTCTGCAAACTTCGGTGGAAGTCGCGGACGAATGGGTGTTCCCGATTCCCGGGCCGCTCGATTTATCGGCGTTCTTCCGACTGACCGATTCTCAAGGCTTCGATGCCTTGCGCTATGAACCTTGGCCTCCTAAGCCCTCCTCTCAAATCGACCCGCTGGAAAGCATTTTTACCGCGATCGCGCAAAAAGATATCCTGCTCTATCATCCTTACGAAAGTTTCGATCCCGTCATCCGACTCATCGAAACCGCGGCTGACGATCCCGATGTTCTAGCGATCAAGCAGACCCTGTATCGCACGAGCGCGAAAAGTCCGATCGTCGCTGCACTGAAGCGTGCTGCTCAAAAGGGGAAGTACGTCACAGCGATCGTCGAACTGAAGGCTCGCTTTGACGAGCAGCGAAATATCGAATGGGCTCGCGATCTGGAACGCGCCGAAGTCCAGGTCATCTATGGTGTGAAAGGCCTCAAGACTCACGCCAAGATCTGTCTGATCGTCAGGCGCGAACCGCAGGGGATCCAGCGCTACGTCCATTTCGGAACAGGCAACTACAACGAGATTACGTCCAGAATCTACGGCGATGCGTCGCTCATCACCTGCAATGAAGACCTGGGGGCCGACGCCACTGCATTCTTCAACACCGTCACAGGCTATTCGCAACCACAGCGATTCCGTCAGCTTGAGATGGCCCCGATCGGCATGCGTGACAAGTTGCTGGAAATGATCGACGCCGAAATCGAACGCAAGAAACACGGGCAAAAGGCCGTGATTCAGGCGAAGCTGAATGCTCTTGTTGACGAACAAATGGTCGAAGCCCTGTACAAGGCATCGCAGGCGGGGGTCAAGATCCGCTTGAACATTCGCGGCATCTGCTGCCTGCGTCCTGGTGTACCTGGCCTTTCGGAGAACATCTCGGTGACGGGTGTCATCGATCGCTTTCTTGAGCACAGCCGCATCATGTACTTCTATCACGGTGGAGATGAGCGTCTGTTCATCTCCAGTGCTGACTGGATGCCGCGCAACCTGGATCGACGAGTGGAATTGCTGGTTCCGGTCGAGGACGCAGCAGCTCGCGCAAAACTGATGACTATCTTGAAGACTCATTTTCAGGACAATGTCAAAGCTCGTCGCCTGATGCCGGATGGTCGGTACGAACCGGTAAAGTCCAGTGGCACAGCCATCCGAAGTCAAGAAGTCCTTTACAACAGGGCCGTCCAAACCGTCGACGAGGCGGCCCACGCTGCACGGACGATGTTTGAGCCACATCGGCGACCTGGGACTGACGAGTGATTCAATATTGCCGCTGTTATCGATGTTCAGGTGAATTGTCGTGAAGACGTTATTGTTGCTGCGTCATGCCAAGTCGTGCTGGGAAGACAGTTCACTTGCCGACCACGACCGGCCGCTGAAGTCACGCGGCATTAAGGCTGCTGGTCGAATCGGGCAATTGATCGGTGCTCAGAAATGTTGCCCGGAATTGGTTCTCTGCTCGACAGCAATTCGCGCGAAGGAAACGTTACGACTGGTCCTCGAAGAATCAAAAGCTGCTCCTGAAGTTGAGTATGTTGAGCGTCTCTACCACTGCTCTCTCGACGTATTTATCTCGGTGTTGAAGAGTATCCCTTGGGATCTGCGGGTGGTGATGCTCGTCGGACACAACCCCGGGCTGGAAGAGTTTCTGTCTCACTTGATAGGGCAGCCACAAACGATGCAGACAGGCGCACTCGCTCGAATAGAACTCGACTTGCCACAATGGTCTGATTTCAATTCGACGATGTCAGGACGGCTTGCTGATCTTTGGCGGCCGAGAGCGTTGAAGGGGTCGGAGTAGTACACCTCACTTCAGCCAGCCAAGATCATTTACGGCTGGGGCGGCGGACTTTGAATGATGTCCTGTGCGGGCTCGATGTGGATCAGTACTCCCGTCACTGCGGCGACTTCCGACTTGATAGTGGCCTTCACCTTACCTGCGATCGCATGACCAACTCGAACCGTCAACTCGGGGTCCACTTGCAGATGCATGTCCACATGAAACCCTGAGCCGCTTTTCCGCACGAACACTTTTTCAACGTGACGCACTCCTTCGACGGACATCGCAACTCGCATCACTTTGTCCGCCATCTCATGCGACGCGGCATCGAGCAGTTCGAACAAGGCGGGGCGGATCATTCGTACTGCGGTGATCAGGATGATTCCGCTGGCCAAGATCGCCGCCACTTCATCTGCCAGGACCAGTTCAGGCAAATTGAACAGAGTAGGACCCCAGATGGCCACCGACACTCCGATGAATGCCGCTGCAGAAGTAATTGCGTCCGACCTGTGATGCCACGCATCAGCTCGAGCGGCGTCAGATTGAAATTCTTCCGCACCTTGCATGACAAAACGAAACAGCAATTCTTTAACCGCGATGACCGTCACCAACACTATTAATGTCCAAGGTGCTGGTGGCGCGTGCGGGATCAAGATCTCATGAAATGCCTCGCTGACGATGAGCACTGCGGCGGCAACTAATAGTCCACCCACGGCCAGTGCCGCAACTGCTTCGGCTTTGCCATACCCATAGGGATGGCTTGCATCGGGCGGTCTGGACGCCACTCGCAAAGCCTGCCAGACGAGGATCGAACCAATTGTGTCGGCTAACGACTCGACGGCATCAGCCACAAGCGCGCTCGATTGCCCCACCAGCCCCGCCGAAAGTTTGACTATCGCCAACACAATGCTCGCGATCAGCCCGACGATCGTATTTCGCTGTAGGGTCGAGCGTGACATCACTCAATTCTAAATGAGAGACTTCAACGTATCAGAGGAAAGACTATAGGGGGCATCGCCAGCAAGAGCAACGAGACAATCACTATGGTTGTTGCCGAGATAGGCCTGAAATCGATGACTCGATGTCTGACTATTTGCCGACGGTAATCCCGTACGCTTTCAGTCGAGAGATCAACGTGGTCGGTTTCAAGCCAATGAGTGCCGCAGCACCATCCGGGCCATAGATCTTCCCGCCGGCGACTTCGAGTGCGCGTCGAAGGTTGCTCGCTTCGGAAGCTCGGAATTCGCTTTCAGTGAGAACGCGTTCTGGTGATTCCGTCGGCGATGTCACAAGGGCGCTTTTGGCTGTGTCATCGGGAAGATCAAGTTCCAGTCGGCCTTCGGAGGCCACAATGCAAGCCCGCTCCAGCACATGCTGCAGCTCACGAACATTGCCCGGCCACGAGTAGCGCTGCAATTGCTGCACGATCGCCAGGCTCAGGCGAGGACGCTTTCGCCCAAGGCGTCTGGCGAACTGGTGGAGGAAGTGCTCAGCCAGTACGGGGATGTCTTCAATCCGATTCCGCAATGACGGCAGCTCCATGGGAAAGACGCTCAGTCGATAGTACAGATCCTGTCGAAACCGCCCCGCTTCGGCTTCCTTTCGCAGGTTCCGATTTGTTGCCGCAATGATCCGGACATTCACACGACGAGTTCGTTCTTCTCCGACTCGCTCTAATTCACCTTCTTGCAAGACACGCAGCAGTTTCGCTTGGAGGTCAAGCGGGATTTCACCGATCTCGTCGAGGAACAAAGTGCCACCGTCGGCGAGTTCGAAGCGTCCAGCCCGATCACGTAGCGCGCCTGTGAAGGCACCTTTGGTATGTCCAAAAAACTCGCTCTCATAGAGTTCGTGTGAAATCGCGGCACAGTTCACTTTGATCAGTGGACGATTCGCGCGACTGCTGCGGCGGTGGATTTCACGAGCGACCAGTTCCTTTCCCGTGCCACTCTCGCCCTGGATCAGGACTGTCGAGTCGGTTGGGGCGACCAGATCGATCTGACGAACAACCGCTTGCAGCGCGGGACTTTGGCCGACCATCTCGCCAAACGAAACGCTCGATCGGACTTCTTCGCGAAGATACTCATTTTCTAGCTCAAGCTTCTTCTTGAGCGATTCGATCTCGTCGAGAGCTCGGGAGTTGGCAATTGCAGCGGCCAGGTGGTCCGTGATCATACGCAACCACTCGATGCACGCATCGCCGGCATGTTCGCGGGCAAAGACTCCCAGCACGCCTAGCACTTGCTCACGATGGATCAGCGGATGGCCCACGAACGATGTGATCTGCTCATCGCGAACCCACTCTGGATTGGCGGCCCATTCCCAGTCGCAAGTCAGGTCGGCAACCTCTAGCGATTGGCCCGTTCGCGCGATATGCCCGACTTTCCTTACACCCACTGGAAAGCGACGAAAACTACCGTTGAGCCCCGTCCAAGAATTGGTCGAATCACCGAGTGGCCGACCAGCGCTGGCGACCAGATGGAGGCACCGTTCACGATCAAGGCATTCCGTCGCTAAGCGACACTTCCCACAGTCATTGGCGAGCGGTGGTAACAGCAGCCAGATGCGCACCAGAGCGATTTCCGGTGACTCAGAGAGTCGACGCACCGCCAGCGGCAGCAGATCGGGCAGATGATGTTGCCCCGCCAATTCCAACAGGATGCGTTTCGGGTCTCCGACGAGTGGCATCAGCTAAGGGTAACGAAATCTCGCTGCGTCGCAACGAGTAATCGTCGAATAGCGATATTTCGTTCCTCTCGACCGCCGTGGTATTTGATCGCAATATCATGCTGCAAATGTGTTTATGGATTTTGTGGCAATGGAATGAGAGTTGTGTTTACCAGCACCGTCAGTCGGGTTTTGCAGACAATCAACTATTCAAAGGAATCACACGATGTCGCGTTTACCACAAATCGTTCCCGGATCAACTACCAGCGAAGTTCAAGGTCTATTCGACGCGGTCCAGAAGAAGTTGGGAATGGTTCCCAACATGATGCGAGCCATGGCGAACTCCCCTGGCGTCTTGGAGGGATACCTTCAATTCAGCAACAGTATCGGCCGGGGTTCACTGACGGCCAAGCAGCGCCAGCAAATTGCGCTTGCCGTCTCTCAGGACAACGGTTGCGACTACTGTTTGGCTGCCCATGCGACGATTGCCAGATCGGTCGGGTTGACGGCTGACCAGATCCGCGACAGCCGCCATTCTCTCGCAGTCGACAGCAAGACAAATGCTTTACTGCAGTTCGTGCGCAAGATCGTGGATCAGCGAGGGCACATCGACGATTTGGATGTTGATGGCCTGCGTGAACTCGGTTTTACGGACTCGGACATTGCCGAGACTGTCGCGCATGTGGCACTCAGCGTGCTGACGAACTACTTCAATATCGTGGCTGGAACGGACGTCGACTTTCCGAGGGCGCCCGCACTAGATTCGGTACCTGCCGAAACCAATTGAAGTGATCGTCGACTCATTTGAATGTGGTCAATTGAAGCAGGCCAAGTGCGCGACAATGGAGACGTATCATGAAGAGTTTAGATGATTTGTTTGAGTCGGCAG
>DASYEA010000945.1:0-2945 GCA_036499265.1 Schlesneria sp.
GTGAGTCCGCCCGCCGATTGGGCCGCCGTCTCGACGGTGCTGGCGTCCAGCAGCAACGAACAAGTCAAGCTGCAAGCACGAGCATTGGGGGTCACGTTCGGAGACCTTGCGGCGATGGCTTCGTTCCGGGAACTGGCGATATCAAAATCGGCGACCGACGCAGCGCGCAAAGAAGCGGTCGAAGCACTGATCGCCGCCAACGACAAGGGGCTCGCTCCCACGTTGTTGACGCTGGTCAATGACCCAGCCTTGCGAACGATTGCGCTGCAGGGGCTGGCTCAATACGACGACCCCAAGACCGCCGCAACGCTACTGGCGAGCTATTCCAGCTTCACACCCGATGAGAAGCGAGTTGCACTCGGCACGCTTTGTTCGCGGCCGAGCTACGCTCTCGACCTGCTTGGTGCCATCGAAAAGAAACAATTGCCGGGCACAGATCTGACGGCCGATCTGGTCAGGCAACTGCAATTCCTGAAAGACGAAAAGCTGCAGCAGCGCCTCGGTTCCATCTGGGGCACTGTTCGTGAAACGGCCGCAGACAAACTGAAGCTGATTGAAAACTACAAGCAATTGGTCGCAAAAGGTGGCGATGCCGATTCGTCATTGGGTCGAGCGGTGTTTGCCAAGACCTGCCAGCGATGCCATATCCTGTACGGTATCGGCAACAAGGTTGGTCCCGATTTGACAGGATCCAATCGAGCGAACCTCGACTACCTGCTCAGCAATATCGTCGACCCGAGCGCGGTCATGGCGAAAGAGTATCAACAGACGATCATCGTGACCGACAACGCTCGAGTTATCTCGGGAATCGTCCGCTCGGAGGACGATAAGTCCGTGACGATTCAAACCGCCGATTCGCTGGTGGTAATTCCAAAGGGCGAAATCGACGAACGAATCCAAAGCGACAAGTCGATGATGCCGGACGACCAGTTGAAGCAATTCACCGAGATGGAAGTCCGATCGTTGCTGGCATATCTGGGCGGGAAGAAGCAGGTCGCGATGCTGGCGACGAAAGACAACGTCGCCACATTGTTCAATGGTAAGGATCTCACTGGCTGGCAGGGCGAAGACGACCTGTGGTCCGTCGAGAATGGTGAGATCGTTGGAAAGACCAAGGGCCTCGCTCAAAACGAGTTCCTCGTCAGTGAACTCGCCGCAGCAGACTTCCGGTTCACTGTGGAAGTGAAGTTGATTCGCAACGAAGGAAATAGCGGCATCCAGTTCCGCAGTGCTCCGGCCGGACACGAAGTGAAGGGCTACCAAGCCGATGTCGGCGTGGGCTGGTGGGGTAAGCTCTACGAAGAACTGGGTCGCGGTCTGCTGTGGGATCATTCGGGTGAAAGCCATGTGAAGAATGGCGAGTGGAACACATACGAGATCGAAGCGATCGGCAGTAAGCTGCGCACGAAGATCAATGGTCAACTCTGCGTAGACCTCGACGACCCCAAGGGGGCTCGCTCGGGCATCTTTGCATTCCAGCTACATTCGGGCGGTGCCACGGAAGTTCGCTTCCGCAATCTCAAGCTTGAGGTGATCGAGGGGACAGGACCGGCCAAGTAGACCGTCGTCAGTCCGAGTAAATTGAATCAGGGCACGAAAGAAGAGTCGTAGGGGCGGCTCTTTCTGTCGTGAACTCTGCGTTTCAATCGGCAGCGACATCCAAACTTCTCAAATCTGACTGGCCGGCCAGATTCAGCGTGATATTCGCGTCCACCCAACGCCTTTTCAGGTATTGGGCGAATGCCTTTCCAAAAAGAAGGGTATCGAGGATAGTACGTGCTTCTTAACCCATTCATTCGCCGAACGTTGCAGTTCGAATTGCCATTCCGGCCAGGAACAGTTGATCGATGAGTACCTCGGATCCCATGGACGACTTGAGCGAATCGCTCGTGCTGGACAGCGTGCCAAGTCCCGCGGTGCATCGCGAACCCCTGGGATCGCGGAGCTTCATGTGCCTGATGGCAGTCCAGTTCTTGACGGTGCTAAACGACAACGCGTTTCGCTGGCTGGTCGTGCCATTGGCCAAGCACAAGCTGAGCCCGGGAGCGGCCTTGTCGCTGGGATTAGCGGGGTTCACGCTGCCATTCATTTTCCTGGCGACTCCCTCCGGCTATCTGGCCGACCGATTCTCGAAGACCAAAGTCATCCGCTACTGCAAAATCGCGGAAATCATCATCATGCTGCTGGGACTGGCCGCGATCATTTCCGGCCAGACGTCGTTGCTGTTTTTTGTGGTGGTCCTGACAGGAGCGATGGCCGCGCTGTTTTCTCCGTCTAAATCGGGCAGCATTCCCGAACTGGTGGAAGAATCGCAGTTATCCCGAGCGAATGGACTGATGGGACTGATGACGGTCGTTCCGGCTGCGATTGGTTTTCTGTTGGGCAAACTGCTCGCGGGACTGGCGCTGCCCGAAGGGGCCGCTGATGTCACAACAGCGTCGATCTTACCTGCCGCCGCAACGATTATGGGGATCGCGGTTGTCGGGTGGCTGGCAAGTTACGGGATTCACTATATGCCCGCAGCAGATACGACTCGAAAGTTTCCCTGGAATCCATTTGCCGAAACGGTCGCTTCATTGAAGCTGCTGGGAAGTGATCGCCCACTGCTGCGCGCGTCGCTTGGCATCGCATTCTTCTGGATCCTGGCCTCGCTGGCTCAGATGAACGTCGACCAACTTGGCCAGCAAGAGTTGAAGATGCCCGAACTTCGCATCGGGGTCCTAGGGATGATGCTGGTCCTGGGGGTCGGCGGCGGAAGCGTGCTGGCTGGACGCTGGTCGGGTGGGCATGTGGAACTTGGGATCGTCCCACTGGGAGCAATCGGTGTTGTGATCTGGTCGATGCTGCTGTGCCTGTCGGGTTGGTGGGGGCATACGTCGCCGGACTATGCGTTTTACGCGTCCTGCATTTCGCTGTGCTGTCTGGGTGCCAGTGCCGGCCTATTC
>DASYEA010000946.1:0-1515 GCA_036499265.1 Schlesneria sp.
ATCCGGCGTCGGCCAGTCCAATGTTTCGCTGGCGGCGATTGGGGTTGTTCTGGTATCGCGTCTCCGACCCCGAGCCCGGCCAACTGCTGAACTGGATCGGGGCCAATGCCGGTCCGGAATCCGATGCGGCCTTCGATCTGAATTCATCCCAATTGGCAAGTAACCTCTACACGTTCCTCCAGATCGGCGCACCCCGGCCACTGAACTTCCGTACGCTCAGCAGTCCGATGGTGTTGCTGTTCGGTGCAGGGACTTCCTTTTTATTCGGGTTCATCCTGTTGCGTGTTCGCGTGCTTAGGCATGTGCTGACTGTTTTGACTGCCGGGTTAATCCTGGCAGCGATCGGACTGTGGAATGCGGCTCCCCTGGAACTGCTGCTGCAACCCATGATTGCCGGACTCCTGTTCCCCGTGATGGCTGTCGTCATCGAAGGCTGGTTCCGACGATCCTACGGTGCGACAGTGTTGACTTTGCCAACCGCCGCGGAGTTGGCTGCGGCTCACGGTAGTCGATCGGACATCGAACAGCCTGATGCCGATGAAATCACAACGTTGCGACCTCCTGTCCATGACAGCTCAGAGGGGATCCGAGTCGAAGCCGGGAGCGGCGTGTCATGACGATCCCGCGATCTATCCGCACGGCCTTCGTCACACTGGTCCTCTTCGCCTCAAATGGTCTGCTCTTGGACTGTTGCAATCGTCTTTCGGCGGCACCTCCAGGTGTCGACTCCAAGATTGTCCGGATCAATGTTCCAGCCGATCGGCCTGATGTCTGGTTTCGTGAAACCAAGAATCTGGTCGCCGTTCAGCGCGACGAGTTCGAGCAATTGCTGCGCAGCAGTGAAGTCGAACACCCTGGGCCGCGCCTTGCTCTCGTGAAATCGGCGAGATACTCGGCCACGTTGGCGGGCAACTCGCTGCGCGACGGTCGCGGTCAACTGAGCGTTCAACGCGTCGGCAGCAAGTCGACGTTGCTGCCACTGGGACCAATGAACGTGGCAATCCGTGATCTCGGTTGGTCAGAACGTCCCGCGATCTGGGGAGCAGACGAGATCGGACGGTCATGGCTGCTGGCAGATGTCCCTCGTGGTGACATCCAAATGGCCTGGACTGCGGCAGGCCGTAACATTGCCGGTGACCTGAATTTTGATTTGCAGTTTCCCACCTCTGCGATGTCATCGCTCGACTTGCGAGTCCCCAAGAATCTCTCGTTGCGATCCTCACCGGAAGCGCGTCGAGTCGAAGAAGGATCGGATGCGAACTGGCAGGTCTGGAAAATCCAGTTGGGTGGGGAGCCACATTGCCGCATCACCGCATCGACTGCCAAGCCGGCTGTCGATCGTCCGCCTGCGATCTTGTTCGAACAAGAATTGGGAGCGATTGTTCGTGAACAGGACTTACGATTCCAGACGGTGTTTCAGGTCGAAGTCTTCGATGCGCCTGTCACCGAACTGACCTTTAATGTCCCTGCCAGCGTCGATGTCTACGCCGTGACCTATGGTCAAGATGTCCCCTT
>DASYEA010000947.1:0-2092 GCA_036499265.1 Schlesneria sp.
GCGCATCAAGGAATGGAGTGAAGGCCGAGATTTGCGAATGCCACCGTATCATGCTTGATCGCTTCGAAAACGAAGTCAGCCCGACTCGGTGCGTCGGGCTGACTGATTTAGATCAAGTCACGGGCTCTTGAAGATAATCAAGCCACATCGGCTCCGTAGCAAGGCATGCCGTGCTCGTGGATGTCCAAGCCTTCGATTTCTTCCTGCTTCGAGACGCGAAGCTGACCGATCGCCTTCAGTCCGAAGAAGATAATCATCATGACTACGAAGGAGAATCCAGCGATGGCGAATGAACCAGTCAACTGAGTCATCAGGTTCTTCCCTTCGCCGAAGATGCCGGTGGCAATGCCGCCCCACATCCCACAAACCCCGTGGACAGGGAAAGCACCGACTGGATCGTCGATCATCAACTTGTCAAGGACCACGATCGCAACCATCACCAGCACCCCGGCGATGGCACCGATGTAGATCGATTCCAAGTTCGTAACGCAGTCACAGTTGGCAGTAATCCCAACCAGACCTGCCAATATTCCGTTGAGGCACATCGTCAAATCGGGCTTACCGAAGACGACCCAACTGAGGAACATCGCAACCACTCCACCGACGCAACCAGCGAGCGTTGTGTTGACAGCGATTGTCATGACCGCCTTGACGTTGCCTTCACCAGAGAAGGCGAGCTGGCTACCCGGATTGAAACCGTACCAGCCAATCATGAGGATGAAGACACCCAAAGTAGCGTACGCCAGGTTGTGGCCGGGGATTGGTCTCGATTTTCCATCTGCTGTGTAGCGGCCGAGGCGAGGACCGAGGGCTATCGCGCCAGCCAGGCCCGCAAACCCACCGCACGCATGCACCACAATCGACCCCGCAAAGTCATGGAAGCCCATCACTGCGAGCCATCCACCACCCCATTTCCAGAAGCCGCCGATCGGATAGACGAGACCCGTGAGGATGAGCGTGTAAATCAGATACGAACTAAACTTCAACCGACCAGCAACGGAACCCGATACGATGGTCGCTGCAGTAGCACAAAAGGCAGCCTGGAACAGAAAATCGGCTTGCGGGTGAAGCTTGCGAAGGGTTCCTGGTGCGGTGCTGAATCCCGCCTTAATTTCTTCGGCAGTCGGTTCCGCCTGGAAGTCGCTCTGATGGTAGCCGAAATACTTGCCTGCGAAGTCCGCACCTGGATACATCAGTGCGTAACCGACGAAGTAGAAGACCAGTACACCCATGCAGAAGTCGATGGTGTTCTTGAATAGAATGTTCACGGCGTTCTTGCCGGAGTTGAGTCCCACTTCAACCAAGGCAAATCCCGCTTGCATGAAGATCACCAGCACCGCAGACAAGAACAGCAAAAGGCTGTCGATGCTGTAGGAGAGGGACATGTCCGAAGGAACGTCGTAGGTGACTTCGGCTGGCTTTTCATCTGGCTTGGCAGTCTCTGCTGCATCTCGATTCTCGCCCGGAGGAGCCGCCGCGGTCGGCGTTTCAGCCGCCTCCACTTTGTCCTGCGCGAAGACCGGATTTACGGTCACGCTGCCAAGTACCATCATCCCCAGTAGTGATGCGAGCGCCCACTTTCGCCACATGTCGAATGTTCCTTTCAATTGAAAATCCCGCTGAAATGCCAGACCTTCCCTGACCCACTCTGTTGAGGAAAGCGCTCCAGCCACGTCGCGGAACATCCGTCCGAACGCTTATTGCGGGCGCACACAGTCCACCAAGTTCGATACCGCTATTGCGATCTGTATTTTCCGAAACGCAAGTCGCGTGCCTTGCCCTGCTTCTGACGGAAAGTTGTGTGCAAAACCCTTGTTTTGTAGGAGTTTCTCACGAAAAAGATCTGAGTCCGTCTGATTAAAGATGCAGCTGTGCCTATTCGCGTTGCAGGTGTGCCAGACGAGCGCGCTAAACGCGGCGCACGACTCGCGTGAGATGGCTGTCGGCTGCTACACTGGGCGGTAACGGCGAGCAGCCGGCGCGTCGATTGCTCGGTTCAGCGACGGAATCGCCTTAATTCTCAGTTTTCGGAACGGTAGATCGGGAAGAGTCTGATGCGTAAGTTCGTGATCATGGGGGCTCAAGGCTGTGG
>DASYEA010000948.1:0-5953 GCA_036499265.1 Schlesneria sp.
TTCTTCCTCGGGAATCTTCTTCATGGCGGTGATTTTATTGGTCCAGACCGGTGCGCCGGCAGGCCCAGTACTCTTGGATACCGTCGTTGGATCTTTCTTCGCGGTGGCGGAGGAACCTTCCTTTTTCGTGAATGGCGAAGCGGAATCGTCCGTCTTCGAAGGCATGCCTTGATTGGAGCCACCATTGATCGTGACTTCGCGACGAATCGTGCGTCCTCCAGAGGTCTGGGTTTGACTGACGGTTGTTCCCCCGTTTCCATTGGTGGTCGCGACCGATTGGAGAACGATCGGTGCCGCGACCTTCACCAAGACTGGATCCAGGTAAACCTGATGTCCTTGATCGTTCTGATACGATGCCTGGACGGTGACTTCACGTGGTTTGATTTCGGTGCTGTTGCTCAGGGGTAATGGGGCGCGCGCGGTGGCGGCATCCATCGTCAGCACGACCGAACTGCTGCCGGAAACGTTCTGCAGTTGGGGCTGCCCAACTTGACTCGAATCGATCGGCGTATTGCCGTCGAAGTACTGAATGGTGACTCCTCGCAGTTTCTTCAATGGGTCCACCAATGGAACCACAATTTCGTAGGTAGGTGGATTGCCGTTTTCCATCTTGCCGACAATGACACGCGGCTTACCGACCTGACCTTCGAGGATGCCAATCAGATCGCCAGGTGGAATGGCTAACCCGATATTGCTTCCCTGAATCGTCTGCACCGCGACACCGACCAGGTTCCCTCGCGTATCGACAATTGGACCACCGCTGTTTCCTGGGTTGAGTGCCCCGTCGATCTGAATTTTGTCGATGTTGCCCGTGGCATCTCTGCGAACGCTGGAAATCGATGCTTTGCCAACTGTGATGTTGGGATTCTTATTTTCGGTGGCCAGCGCTTCGCCAAACGGAAAACCGAGGACATACAACGACATCAGTTCCGTCGGTTGAGCATTATTGCGAAATTCGATCGCTTTCGGAGGGGCTTTGATTCCAGAGACCTTCAAGACTGCCAGATCGGGGTCTTCCATGCCGCCCAGAATTTCAGACTTGATCACCTGTTCGTTAGCGTTGCCGCTGTTAAAGACCACAGATACTTCGGGCTTGGCGCTGGCGAGCGCTGCCTGCAGTCTGGACAGGTAAGCGCGATCGCGACCACGAAGACCGGGAACGTAGCCGCCGACGCGAAGTTCCTTCGGCTTCGCGATCACGTGTTCATTCGTCACGATTAAAGCGGAATCGCCAGTGACTTCCATCACGAAGCCGCTTCCAGACATTTCGATGGGGCCGATTTTCGTTTTGATATAGACAGTCGACTCTTTCAGCCCCCGGATCAGATCCATCGGCAATCCGTCTGGGTTCTGATTCGCTGGTGGCGTCGTCGCTGAATTAGCCACAGGTGCATGTTGAGCCACAGGAACACTAGGCGTTGTCGGCACAATTGAAGCTGGCGGCGCGCTGACAATACTCTCCGCCGGAGGGGGAGCATACTGATTGGAGGCAGGTCGCATCACGACAGCCGCAATCACCAGCAGACACAACAAAAAGAAGCCGCCACCGACCGCGGCGATAACGAGATTTGTATTGGCCGACGAATTTCCGCCCGACGTTTTCCGACTTGAAGACCGGCGGACTGGTGTGTCATCGCCGGAGACGCGAACGCCGTCACCACACTCGGGACAACGAACGCGTTTCCCCGCTGAGCTGGACGAGACAGAAAACTGATGGTCGCACGAATCACACACGGCCCGCATGACACGCTTTTCCTGAATAAGTGATGGAGTTGTCGAAGATCCGGACAAGTCGCGAATGCGCTAATGAGTCAATGCGATAATGAATAGCGTGGCAGTCATGCTATCGATACTAGTAACCACTTTCTAGATCGCTCCTGGATCGCAGTTTTCGATAAAAATGCTTGAAAATAGGGGCGGTCGTCGGTTACTCGCTGATGTCTAACGTATTTGTAATAAAGCGATTTGGCCGCGGCAGGAATACCAATCGCACATCAAATACATCCATTTCTTGCGATTGATTTTGTCCCGGGGGGACATCTCTATTCACTTTAAGGTTCAGGTAATCCCTGAGTACATCTGGTACTGAACAGCTAATTTGGACACGCCATCAGATATCAAATCTGATCCTGATGGAGCCCATCGCAGTGATTGAGAAACGACCCGACTGCTCCGACCCATTGCAATCGTTAATTTCCAAATGTTTAGCACAGATTTCATATCGGATTAGTGCTTACGATTGTTATTTTGCGTGCGAGGCGGGATTGTCGTTGGTCACGGGGGCGAATTCTTCGAAGTTGCCCACCGGCGATTCCCGATGCTAAATGAGCGTGCGCGATTCAGCTTGTGAAAAAAACATTTTCGGGTGCCACTGGCCACGGCTTTGCGTTGCCAGTGTCTTGTCGATGTATCGCAGAGTAAACAAACCGTGGTGACGCTGAATATTGCATACGCTCACTACCCGATCAAAGCCATCCCAGCAACGTGAAGACACTGGTGGCCCAAAGCGGCTACCAGTGGCACCCAACCTGAAATCAAAAACGAGCAGAATTGCGCACGGTCATTTAGGACGACCATTTCTTTCGCACGTCTCAATCGGCAGGTGGTCTATGGCGAAACCGCTGGTGTTTCACTTTGGCGATGGCGACTTTGCGTTCGGCATCAGCAAGGTCGATCGCAGTCGGCTGTATGGCTACAAGGACCTGGAAGTTCTCGATGAGAAGGGGCGTCGGTGCGAACTGGCCACGCTAGCCGGCGATGGCCACACGGTCATTGGTCGAGGTGGATCGAGCTTCACGCAATTGACCGTCGACGGTGAATGGTGCGACAAAGGGACCTTGAAACCCGTCGACATCCACGGCGATGAGATCACGCCAGTCGCCTCGTCGTATAGTGCTCCCGTTCCACTGGTCGATCCGACGACGGTTGCCGATTATCTACAGCACAATATTCGGCTGGTCTATCTGCTCGAACCAGAAGGGGATGCTTCCCCGCTGTATGAGCAACTCAAGCAGGGCTCGATCTTCAAGTTCCCTTACAGTTACCGTGGCGGTTTGGAAGCCGACGCCGGGTTCCTGATCCAAGGGGCCGACGGCAACTTCTTTATGGCGGTGGGCAACCCGACTCGCGTCGAATTCAGTGGCCCGACTCAGGTCTCGGCCGTGGAAGAAGAATCGGAAATGGATGAGTCCGATCTGATGGACTTCGATATGATTTGATCGCGTCATTGATCGTGCAACTTGAGCAAGGCGGCTGAATACGGCAAGGTGGCCAGAGACAACCAGGACTTGTGACAGGCCCGACGCGCTTCGTCTGGCCATCATCGCCAAGGGTCGACCATGCCGGAAATCAACATCAGCGACAGTGGCGGGCGCGACGCGTTTGTCGCCACGCAAAGTGTGGGGACCACCCTGAAAGTTCGCTGGATCGATGGTCAAAAGCGGCAGGTGAACAGTGCTCGGCTGCTGAAAGCTCCCGTTGCCAATGATATCGAAGCCCTGCGGATTCAGTTCGGTGAACTGAACGACGTCGGCAAGGCGCTGATCGAGGCTGATCCGGAAGTCGATCTGGAAAGCACAGGACGGTTCCTGAGCGACACCTCGCGAGTCTACATCGATCCCGACCGCAAAGTGGTTCACAAGGTTCAGTTCTTCGAGGTCGTTCGGAACCCGGACGGATCGGTTCGCGAACGTCGACCTCGCAAGATCATGGAGACCAACCTAGATGGCGAACAGCCGCTTCGCTGGTCCGGCGTCTACATCAAACGCGAACAGGCGATTCGCAAGTTTGTGTTCGTCAGTAAGGTACAACTGAATCACACCAATGGTCTGACGTACGATTTTCTGTATCGCATGGCTCAAGAACTGGACGCCAAAGATAGCCTGATGCTGTTGGGAGCCGGCCCCAAATCGAACCAGCCGTTGATCGTGCGGCGTGGAGGATCGCCCTATCGCGGCTTCCTGGAAGGCCGCACGCAAGGCGACAAGTACGCATTAATTCTTCATTTCTCGGACCTGGAACTGAAAGCTCCCGCCGCCTTTCCCGCGGAGACCGACGCATGAGCGCTGCCGTTCTAGACAAATCGCGAGTTGAAATTCTGCTGGGTCACTACGGGACCGCTTCGGCCACGGCGCTCACCGATAACACTTTGCTCCCCAAGGTGCAGGAATACCGGCGTCTGGCCAGTGGTCGCATGCAGCCGCTGGACCGCGACGGGATCGCTCACAAGATCCCGGCTGGCGAATACCACGTCAGCCGCAAGGTCGATGGCGAATTCACCGTGCTCGCATTTCGTGACGGAATGGCGTTCAGCATCAATCCCGGCGGGACTGTTCGCGTCGGGTTACCCTGCCTGGAAGAAGCGGCCAAGCTACTGAGTAAGGCCGGTGTACATGAAGCGTTGATCGCGGGTGAATTGTACGTCGTGCGTGAAGATACCGGCCGACCACGCGTGCACGATGTCTGTACGGTTGCCCGGAATCCTCAATCGGCCAGCGATCTGAAGAGACTGCGATTCGCCGCGTTCGACGTGATGAGTAAAGACAACACGGTCATCAGCCAGCCGTTCACCGACACCTGGAAGCTGATTCAGAAATGGTTTGGTCATGGCGATCTGGCGCACGCCGTGGAAGCGAAGACCGTCAAGACGGTCGATGAGATCCACAAGCAGTTTCAAGTCTGGATCGTCGATGAAGGAGCGGAAGGACTGGTTGTTCGCAGCGATGCGGCGGGGCAGTTCAAGATCAAACCTCGGCATACGCTGGATCTGGCGGTTCTGGGCTACACTGAATCGACTGACGATCGCCACGGGATGCTGCACGATCTGCTGCTAGGTGTGAAACGTGCCGACAAGACGTTGCAGGTTCTGGGACGAGTCGGCGGCGGCTTCACCGATGATCAGCGTCGCGAGATGCTGAGTGATCTGAAGGACATGGCGGTCGACAGCGAGTATGCCGAAGTGAACGGCGACAACGTCGCGTACCAGATGGTGAATCCCGAATGGGTGATGGAAGTCAGCTGCCTGGATCTACTCTCCAGCACGACTCGCGGCGGCACGATCAATCGGATGGTGCTGGATTATCACAACAACGGATCACGCGGGTATCACGTCGTGACGAAGCTGCCGCTGGCGACGATCATCTCGCCCCAGTTCGTTCGTCGACGTGAAGATAAGCACGTGCGACCCGAAGACTGTGGCGTGACGCAAGTGTCGAACATCGTCGAAGTGCCGCTGATCGACAAGGACGCGCGACAGTTGACACTGCCTGTCAGCGAAGTGCTGCGGCGTGAAGTGTTCACGAAAGACCTGAAGGGCCAGACGATGGTCCGCAAGTTCCTGATGTGGCGAACTCACAAGGAAACCGCCAGCGAAGAGTTCCCCGCATTCGTCGTTCACTTCACCGACTTCAGTCCGAACCGCAAAGACGCGCTGGCTCGTGAACTGCGAGTCTCCAACTCGCGACAGCAGATCGAGCTACTTTGGGATGCGTTGAAGACGGACAACATCAAAGCGGGTTGGAATCAGGTGACATCAACCTCAATCGCGGCGCCAGAGAAACCGGCGGCAGTCGTCGAGGCCGTAATCGACATACCAACTCCGAAAGCCGCGAAGAAAAAGGCTGCGAAGACGGCACCTGCCGTAGTCGAAGAACCGCCCGTCGAGGCAGAAGCGGCTCTGGTTAAGAAGGCAACCAAGAAGGCTGCCGCAAAAAAAGCCGGCAAGAAAAAGGCAGAATGATTCTTCAGGCGAGCCGCGCTGCGTCATCACGCGGACTAGGCGAACGAACCAAGACTGAAAAAAGCCAAAGAGTTTGAAACACAGAGGCACAGAGATAACGGAGCAGGCGACAAGGCGGAAAGGATCACCTTCTGTTTTTTCTATGTCTGATTCTCTGTTTCCTCTGTGCCTTGTATGTTGTCAAAACGAAGTAAACGGAGTGTAGTGGAGCCCGGG
>DASYEA010000949.1:0-6521 GCA_036499265.1 Schlesneria sp.
AGCTACGGCGCTGCTTATGGTGGTGGCTATGGCTACGGGGGCGGATATGGTCAAAGCGTGGGGATTTCGACCCCAGGTTTTGGCATGTACCTGAATCGGTAGTCCTGACTATCACGATGCCCGGCTGACTTCAGCCATCACTTGGCAAACCAAATCAAGTCGGCCCCCGCTCATCACGGGGGCTGTTTGCTTTTGAGGGAGCCTTTACGTGGGATGGGCTTCTAGCCCGTCGCCTTCGTTTTGGACTTAGACTTGAGATTTCGTCTTCACGATCGCGCGCTGCGAAGAGTGACGGGTTGGAAACCCGTCCCACAAAGGCGAAGGCGAATCGCGGCGAACTTAACGGCGGCGCCACAGGCCGCGGTGGATCGAGCAGCCCATTTTCTTGCGGCTGCGATGGAAACCTGTCAGGTAGTCGAGGTCGTCTTTGCCCTCCGGTTCTTCCGGCGGCGTCATCGGTTCGAAGTCGGCGTGATTGTTCATCAGGGCCGAGATGACTTGGAAGTACTCCTCGACATCCGACCACGAATGGACGTGACCGCCGTGCATCACCACCTGAGCCAGCAGGTCCGCGAATTCATCGGTGAACAGTCGTCGCCTGCGGTGCTTTGTCTTCCACCAGGGATCCGGGAAGTAGACTCGCGCGGCCGCGACGGAATGCGGAGCGATCTTCTTTGCGAGCAAGTCCTTGGCATCTCCGCCAATGACGCGACCGTTCGGCAGAGCGCGCTTGGCGATCCGCAATGCTCCGCGACGACCTTCCTTGAAGTCGAGTTCCGCGCCCAGCCAGTTTGTTTCCGGATGAGCCAACGTCGACTCGAACAGAAACTTGCCGCGACCGCAGCCAATATCCAGTTCGACTGGATGATCGTTCCCGAAGAACGTCTTCCAATCGATCACTCCTTCGACTTCGTCGTAGGTGATGAAATAAGGATGCAGGTCAACTACTGGTAACGGCATGGCTCTAATCTGAGATCTTCAACACGGTCACTCCAAGGGTGGAGTAGGCCGCGTGCCGCCCTTACAGGGCTCGGGATTTGGATGGGCCAAGCCCCGGGTGGTAGCCGGGGCTGACTGGTCGGTGTTGCCTCAGGGCGAAAACGGCATCAAGGGTAAATCATGGCCTGAAGGTAAAACAAGCCACAAGTTGCATCGCTTCGGCGCGAAGAGCGACCGTAGGGAAGTAAAACCCTCGGAACGCAAATCCGTTATTCCGGGACAGCGCTGACGGTCTGGCGATCGATATGAATCGGCACTCCGATCATTTGACCGCTGTAGACCATCTTCTCTTTGACGTAGCCCTGGAAATTAAACTCGGCTCGCTGGTTGGCACGGATGCGGTGCAGTCGGGCCATGATGACCAGGCGGTCGCCGACGAAGACCGGGCTGCGGAATCGAACGTCTTCCATACCGCCGAAGGCCAGGAAGTCGCCCCCCAGCAGCTTGTACTTGCGAGCGTAAAATCCGGCGAGTTGGGCGGCGCATTCACACAGCACCACTCCGGGCATCAGTGGGAAGGCGGGCATGTGGCCACGAACCCAGAACTCATTCTCGGTAATGTCCTTATATCCAACCAGCCCATGAGCTTCGCGATCAACCGTCAGGATGCCGGTCAGTTGCTCCATCTCGAATCGCTGCGGATTAATCTCGCGAATATCCTCGATCGTGAACAGCGGTTTGCTCTCGTCGAACGAGTTGAAATCATAAAGTGTCTGCGGGGGCATCAAGCATCTCCTATGCAATCAAATATCTGGTCGCGAAGGATGAAGGAAGCTGCTCAAAAGTTCAAGCGGGCAGCGGTTCCTGTCTCGCCTCACACTCCCAGCAGATCGCGAATCTGAGTCAATTCCGTGATCAGGCGATCTGGTTTCGTGGCAGAATCCTTCAGGTCTTCGGGGGCAGCCTGCAGCCCCAACTTTTCCGACGCATACAGCGCCGTGCGCATCCCGAGCGACTTGGCGATGGCCAGGTCGTCATGCACTTTCGAGCTGACATGCAGAATCTGTTCCGGCTGAATCCCCGCTTTCACAAATCGGTCCACAGCCCGTAAATACAGCGTTTTCGAGGGCTTTCGAACAGATTCTTTGTATGAGAACGTGTTCAGCGACGGTGTAAAAAATACATCAGGACTGGGAATCGCTCCCTGTTCGAGCAGTGCTCGGAAGAGCTGCACGACCGTGAACGGCTGGGCATCCGTCAGCAAGGCCTGTCGCAGACCTGCCACCTGAACGGCCTGCAGCGCCGGTAGGGCTCCGGGGGCCGCTTCCACTCCTTGCAGCGAACTGTGAAAGAAATAGGCGACTTTCTCGGACAACTCATCCATGTCGCCGTACAACCCGGTGTCGTACTGGTAGTCCTTCTTGTCGAGCATCGACAGCAGCTTCTTCCAGACGTGGGCCGAATTCACTTCGGTCGCATCCCCTTTTCGGCCGGACGAGGCCATTTTCAGTTCATCAACCGCATTCAGATACTTCTGCTGCATGTACTCCCAGGGCTTACCCGGCTTGCGAGTCATGCTGTTCCACATGTTAAATTCCTGGATGGTCTTATCCAGGGCGATCTCCATGCGGATGGCCTGAGGATGCTGAAACAGCAATTCGCCGTCGGTAATCCGCAGCAGCGTCCCGTACACATTCCAGGTAATCGCGCGAATGCCGGTAAGAGGCTTGAGATACGCCGTTGCCTTGGCAGACTCGATCTTCGGTGCCGCTGGCCATCGCAATTTTCGTTCGGCCAACCATTCGGCATATTCGAGTAGCGATTTCGCCATGCGGAGGTGACTCTATTTTTCAAAGGTGATGATCGAGAGCGAACTTCATCGAACGATGGCATCCTAACCCAATCATAACCATAAACGTGAACCAACAAATCCCAATTTGCGCCGCAAGGACCGGCGGACATGAACTGCACTGACTCGCCAACCAACGCGACGTGAGTTGTCGTTAGCGCTGCGTAATTCAAACAAATTGCTGGCATTCGCCATGTCTGTTAGCATCTTTATCGCGCCGCAGCACAATCTTCATTTGTCTGGGGCAGTGATCAAGATCGCAATTTCGGGAGCTAGCGAATGCATGTCGACAGTATGAGCGCTCGCGTTTGGTCTCTGTATTTGGTCACCGTTGGCCTCGCCCTGCTCACCGGTACGGCCTTGGCTGCCGAGAAATCTGCGATCGATACTGCTATCAAAGACGTTCTCAAAGCCAGTAAAAAAGCTAACGTCGATACCGACTTCAAACCACTTGTCGAGCAATTGCTAAAGATCACAGATGACGCGATCGACGAAGATGACTATCCAGACGCAACTCGCGCCATGACTATGGCTACGGACATGGCACGAAAGTCCGGAAACAACCAGCTGGCTCATCGAGCAAGTCAGAAGTCGGAGGAAGTCAAGATTCTAGCGAAGGAATACAAGCAGCTAACGCCGGCACTCAAGAAACTGGCGAGCGACGAGAACGACATGAAGGCCAATCGAGCCGTTGGACTTTTTCGATGTCTAGGCCAAGGGCGCTGGGGTGAAGGTGCAGACTTACTGAACAAAACGAATGATGAGCGACTGAAAGAAATTGGTCGCCAAGAGCTTGCATCGCCAGCCAGTCCTGAGGATGAATTTGCGCTAGCCAAAGAGTGGAAAGAGGCGGCCGCAACTGATAGCGGCTGGTTGCAGCAATGCATGTTGCGTCGAGCTCATCATTGGGCGGCCAAGGCGTTTCGACAAACTCCGTCCGGTGCAGAACATGACAAAATATATGAGGTGATGAGCACGCTGCCGATCATGTATCTGACAGACATGCGGGAGGTCATCGTTAAATCCGGTCCGTGGGGGCTTGGCAAATACGGCGATAATGGTACTGGCCGTCGAATTACGGTGGACGATATCAAGTACGATTTAGCCTTCGGGGTTCATCCACCCAGCGATGACTCCTTCGTCATCAGATACAAGATCAATGGTCAATATCGCACACTGAATGCAGCATGTGGATTATGTGACAGCGAGGGGGAGTTCGGCGGAACCCTCGCCTTCTCAATTGTCGGTGACGGTCGACAATTGTGGAGCTCTCAGGCGGTGAAGAAACGCCGGGACGCTCAATTCGCAACCGTGAATGTTAAAGGGATCCAGACACTCGAACTCCGCTGTGAAGCGAAGGGCAATTCGGTCGGAGGTCACGGTACGTGGCTGGATCCTTGTCTGTCCAAATAGCAATTTAGAATCCCAATGCGTAGGTTGCAAAAACCGAAGCAGTGCTTAGAGGCCGGAACTGTTGCAACGATTGAACTGCCTTGTTGAGGCAAACAATGCTGACACAGTTGCAGTTCCATGAACCTCGCCCGACAATCCGTGTCCACTGTTTGACCGATTTCTGCTCGCGAAAGCCCGCGTCCCGATGAGCCTGTTTCGACCTGAGATTGATCGTATTGCCGGATATGTTCCCGGCGAACAGCCGCAAGATGTCGGCTGGACCAAGTTGAACACGAATGAGAACCCGTATCCGCCGTCGCCACGCGTGGTCGAAGCGGTGACCGCGGCTGCTCAGGGGAAGCTGAATTTGTACCCCGATCCGCTGGGGACGAAGTTCCGCAAGGCCGCGGCGGAAGTCGTCGGGTTCGACCCTGATTGGATCCTGCCCGGTAACGGCAGCGACGAAATCTTGACGATTCTGACTCGGTCATTCGCTAGCCCGACGGACATGATCGCGTATCCGTATCCCAGTTACATCCTTTACGAAACCCTGGCCGATCTGCAGGGAGCCAAACACGAACGGCTGCTGCTGGAACCTGACTGGTCGTGGAACTTCGACAAGATTGGCGATCAGATCGAGCGCAGCAAGCTGATTTTCGTTCCCAATCCAAATTCGCCGTCGGGCAATCGCTGGACCTGGGATGACTTGCTCTCGCTGACACCGCCTCGCGGCATGTTGGTACTGGACGAAGCGTACGGTGATTTTTGCGACGCTCCCCATCGTGGTGAACTGTTGAACAGCGACGTTGGCAAGCAGGTCGTCATCACGCGAACGTTCAGCAAGAGCTACAGCCTGGCAGGAGTTCGCTTCGGATTCGCGATCGCACATCCGGATGTGATCGGTGGGCTCCGCAAGATGAAAGACAGTTACAACTGCGATTCGCTGTCTCTGGCAGCCGCCACGGCGGCGATCGAAGACCAGGACTGGATGCAGCAGAATACGGCTCGCATTCGGACGACTCGCGAACGACTGTCGGCAGCACTCACGGATCTTGGCTTCAACGTCGTTCCCAGCCAGACCAACTTCGTCTGGGCGACGCATCCGACGGGCGAACATCGGATGCAGCACGAAGCGCTCAAGATGAGAAAGATCCTGGTCCGATATATGTCGTTCCCCGATGTCGATTGGGCAGCGGGCCACAAGCTCGACGGTCTGCGAATCACAGTCGGGACGGACCCTGAAATCGATCGCTTGCTGGCAGCGTTGCGAGAGATTGTTTAAGTAAAACCGTAGGGTGCGTGTAGTCTTCGGAACGCACCACAACTAGGTGTAGACCGATGGTGTGTTCCGAAGACTCCACACACCCTACATTCTCTGCGTCAGCAGAAAGACCAAGATGACCCGTATCGCGAAGATTGAACGCAACACCGCCGAAACGCAGATCGTGCTGTCACTGAATCTGGACGGCACCGGCGTCGCCAAGATTGAGACTGGGGTCGGGTTCCTCGATCACATGCTGACGCTGTTTGCCAAGCACGGCCTGTTCGATCTGGAGGTTGCCGCCAAGGGCGACCTGCATATCGATGCGCATCACACAACGGAAGATGTCGGCATCTGCCTGGGTAAAGCGCTGCTGCAAGCCTTGGGGACGAAGCAAGGTCTGACGCGCTACGGCTCGATGACATTACCGATGGAAGAGACGCTGGTCACCTCGGCGCTCGACTTGAGCGGGCGAATGAAGTTCATCTACAAGGTCGAATTCCCCACCGAGAAGATCGGAGAATTCGACACCGAACTGGTGGAAGAATTCTGGCAGGCGGTCGCCTCGAACGGCCTGATGAACCTGCACCTCGTACTGCATCATGGTACGAACAGTCACCACATTTCCGAGGGTCTGTTCAAAGCGACCGCACGAGCACTGCGCATTGCGACGACGATCGATCCGCGCCAGACGGGGATCCCTTCTTCAAAAGGAACTTTGTGACCGTGTCCCGTCATTCCTGCATAGGCGGGAATGACGGTGGCTGATCACAACGAACTCTCTAGTTCCAGCGGTGTCAGCGGGGCACCGAACGCAATCAGCAGCAACAGGTGATCGAGACGGTCGAGGAGATCATCAACCTCCTCCAGATCATTCTTGTGTAGCTTCGTTTCCAAATCACGGGCCGCGTCGGTCAGGATCGGGAAGCCAGCAGAACCGCCCGCACCCGCCAGCCAGTGGGCCAACTCGGCCATCGTCTGCCAGTCTTCGCAGCTATGGGCCTGATGCATCTCCATCAACTTCAACCGGAATCGATCCACGAATTCGGTCACGATATCAGCGAATTCCTGATCATCGAC